>JASMMD010000002.1:0-27305 GCA_030748335.1 Candidatus Thalassarchaeum sp.
CTGGCTGGGACCCTACAGGTTCCCACCTCTTCTCGCAATCCTCGGGCAGCAGTTACGCTGCGCTCGACGAGTCAGCCAGTTATGTCGGCAACGAGATGCATAACGACGGTTGGAACGACGTCGTGGCCCACTGGATGTTCGAAGTATCATGGGGGTGGGACGACGTTGACAGCATTCGCTGGGTCGCTCAGGCCTTCGACTCCACAGGAGAAACGGTCTGGCCAGCGGTGTCGTTCAGCGGACAGTCTGGCGCCAAGGCCGTTGAAAACGACCTACAGGTCGATTCCTTTGAGGTCCGAGACGAGGCAGACAGGCTACTGTCCAACCAGTACTCGCCATTCTACCCGTTCCCGATTATGTATGGCGCTGAAGTCAATATCACCGGGACTGTCCGCTTCCAGGACTCGACCGGCACGCGCCCGGATTCCGGTGACTATTCTGTCGGCCTGAACCTATCAGGCAACCTGTTCGCACTGAGTTCCGAAGGCGAAGGTGGCTATTCCGGCATAGTTCCGCCCCCGTCGTCGCTGTCGCAGTTGACGATGTCACCGATGATGCTGGTGGTTGGTCCGACGGGCTCCGCGAACGGTGCCATAGACGTCACGGGAGTTCCACCCGAAGTTGTGGTCAGAATAGATTCCAACCCTCCGGTCGCTGGACCGATTGAGATCAACACCAACATCGGCCTGCAACCTGCCCATTCCAAGGTCTGGGACCCGGTCGACCCACTTACGTTGTTTGTCACCGTCGACGAGGGCGAGGCTCGCGGCGAGACGGTCGCGCTGCGCTACTGGCGCGAGAACGTGGACGATCTGAACATGGACGGTATCGCCGACGAGGACGAGTACCTGTCCTTGCAGATGCCGCTCTCCTCGGGCATGACCGGGCAGCAGCAGGTGCAGTTCCCCGCACTGGACGTCTCCTCCTTGCCGTTCAACAGCATGGTCCACCTCTACATCGAGGGAACGGACTGGGCAGGTTACTCCTATCAGGACGGAGGCACCGGAGGTGGCCCGGGAGCCGAAAACTCGTGGGCCAGCCTTGTCGTGGCTACGGATGAGCCGACAAATCTGGTATCGACCGGTTACGACTTGGACCGAGAGATTGGCTTCCTGCTGGCAGGAGAGCCTCATGTCTTCACTCTCCAAATCGACGAGGCCAACGGTATCCACACCCTCGACAACATCACCGTGATGCTGTGCGGCGACGGACCCTCCAATCTGGGGGAGTTTAGTTACGACCCGTCCAGAGGTACGATGTGGACCGCTGACGACAGCATGGTCTCCCCGCTCGGCGCTCAGACTTCAGAGATAACCTCGGCCATCACGCAGATTAGCCTCGGCTTTGAGCTCTCGTGGGACTATCCGTGGGAGGATGGGCAGCTCGGTTGCAAGCCGAGCATTAGCATCGAGGACGACCTCAACACTGTTGCCTACCAGAACAACATAGGAGAGCTCACTTGGGAGTTGGACAACAAATTCATGGCAGTCCCGGAGGTCCTGCTAGACCTCACCCCGCCTTCCTTTGAACCGACGGACGACACCCTTTACCTGCGTCAGGGCGACGAGTTCCAGATGGACGGCTCGATATTCTACGCCGGCTCACAAGTCATCGCCTCTGAGATACCTGATGACCTGCAGGTGGAGATTGAGGTAATCTATGGTACCCAGGAGGTCGACGTCGTGGTCGACGTGAGCTCCGACGGGACATTCTCCGGATCTATGATACTGCCCGCAAGGGTCCCTCTGAATCCAGAGATGGTCGTTACCACGAGCGTGCTCAACGTACCCGGCTCCGGTTCCTCCCTGCCGAACAGCGACATCTCGGTCATCGTCGACAGCAAGGCGCCCCAGGCCCTGTTCAATCTTGCCGACTACCCCGATTCGTCGCTGACAATCCTAGATTCGGACCTGCTGGGCGATGTCACGGTCACGGTCACGATGGTCGACGAGATTGGCATGATGGACGGTCCGCTGCAGGTATCATGGGTCTACGTCAGGTCCAACGGACCCGTCGCTGGGACCGAGGCCTCCGGCGAGCTGGTCATGATAATCGACGACGACACCAATGACGTTTACCAGTCCGAGCTTGACCTGAACCCACTCAATGACATGAGGGTGGAAGCAGGCGATTACCTGTGGTTCTGGATTACCTCTACCGACAAGTCCGGAAATGAGATAATCGGTTCAGGGAGTGAATCCGCCCCGAGGCAGGTGACTCTGAGGATTATGGAGTTCCTAGGGCAATACACTCGCTCAGTAATCAAGCCTAGCCTGACCCCTATTCAGGGGGAGATTCTCACCATCGAGACGTTCTGGGAGAATCCCGGCAAGAGGGAGGGCGAGCTCACAGTGGGACTATACGAACTCATCGAAGGAGGACAGTGGAGGGAATCCCTGTCCACGGCGAGCTCCGGTCCACTGCCGGTTGAACTGCCAGCCGAGAGTTCAAGCGTGTACGCTGAGTTCAAATGGGAATCGTGGCAGCCTGGTCAGCCCAATCTGTACCTCATTGTGGACGGTGACTTCGACAACCCGTATCAGGCCATCACGGGAATCAACGTGCAGCCGCAACCCACCACCGATGCAGGCGGCGAGGAAAGTCAGATGATGGTCCTTGGTGGAGTGTTGATCGTCGTGATTCTCGGAATAGCGATGTTCATGCTGCGTGGACGAGACGCTGACGACTACTACTACGAGGACGATGAAGAGGACTACTACGAGGACGAGGCGTGGGAGTACGAGGACGAGGAGCCAGAGGAAGAGGACGCCGACGATGATGCCGAGTGACGGTCGTAGGAACAACCGCTACCAACCGCACAGTCTGCCGTGTTCCCACCTCCCTTGTTTATAGGCCATAGTATGGCGCTCGCCCGTCAGGGGAAGCGATTCCTCTGATGGGATGCGCGATGTCTGAAGATAGCGAGGCTGGGGCCTTTGAGGAGCTCAGGGATGAGGTTGAGGAGCTCAGGGCGCTCGTCAACACCCTGCTGACGATAATCATGGAAGAGGCTGACGGGGTACAGACCGGTGCCGCACCATCGATACCCGACCAGCCGAAGCGCGGATATTGCATGTAGTCAGTACTGCACAGGCTCAGGGTCTATGCTGCGCCATAGGTACCAGGTGGCCACGGTTCTCCAAGGCCTCCATTTCTCTGACCTTTCCAATATCTCTTGCTTGCTCATATCCCTGCCCCCGGAGTAAAGCCGCTCGATCGCACGCACCACTCCCACGTCTCCTACGGGAAAGACATCGGGCCTCAGCAGCGTGAAAATCATAATCATCTCGGCTGTCCATTCCCCCACTCCCCTAAGACCAGTTAGGGAGGCCATGACGTCCTCATCGCTCATCGAGTCCCATTCCTTGTCGCCGTACCCGCTCTCCCAGGCCTCGGCAATCCCAAGGATATACTCCGCCTTCCGCCCCGAAAGTCCACACTGGCGCAACTGCTCGTGATTGGCTGAGAGCACGGTATCGGAACGCACGTCGCCCACCAGTCTCTCGAATCTGGCCCACACCGTCTTGGCGGCTGCAGTCGAGATCTGCTGGCTGACAATCGAAGAGGCCAGAGTGAGGAACATGTCTCCCTTTGAGGACAGTCCGGGCCCTTCGTTGTCGGAGATGACACTCGCCAGCAAGGGGTCGGCCGCAGACAGCTCCCGTTTCGCGGCATTCCAGTATAACGGAACCTCTCCTACAGCGGGCACACTAGGACGCATAGCCTCATGGTTCAAGACGAGTGCGCATTTCGGACGAGCCATGAAGATGGAGTCGATTCTCCTCATTGGCGCCGGTGTGATGACAGCGGCATTCGTCGCAGTAGTCCTCTTCTCACCGAGTACCCTGACCGATGAACCCGCTGACTGGGAGATAGTAGATGTCTGTCTAGCCGGTCACAACGATATCGTCGCGCACGACCACGCCACACTGAAGATCTTCATCGATGGCTCTGAAGTAGCTATTCCAGCCAATGTGGGGATCGACGACTCTTGGTGCGACGGCATGAGGGGCATTCACACCCACGACGAGACCGGCAAACTCCACATCGAGACTCCGACGGCGATGAACGCCCCGGTCGGGGCATTCTTTGAGATATGGGGCGAGACCTTCAACGAGAACCAGATCCTCAACCGAGTGGCCGACGAGGACAGTGAGGTGGTGATGTACGTCAACGGCGAGTTGAGCGACAAGTACCAGAATCAAGTCATTCACAACAACGACATCATAGAGATTCACTACCGCGACAGGTCCGACTAGCCCTTGATGACCGCAATCGGCCTCAATCTTGCCACTGGCCTCGCCAGACCGGCCTCGCCGGTCAGCCGGATTACCTCGTCGACGTCTTTGTAAGCCTCGGGTGCCTCCTCAGACAGGACGTTAGGAGTCTTGGCCCGGACATGGATGCCGCGAGACTCTAGACCCTCGACGAGGGCGCGGGAGTCCACGTTCTTCCTCGCAGCCGTCCTAGATAGTCTGCGTCCGGCTCCGTGGCATGACGAAGAGAAGGCATCGTTGCCCCCCGACTCGGGCCCAGATAAGACCCAAGACGCAGTCCCCATATCTCCCGGGACCAGCACTGGCTGCCCCACTCCGGAGAACGCGTCTGCCAGTTCAGGATGGTCCCCTCCGAGCGCCCTAGTGGCGCCCTTACGGTGAACGCAGCAGGTGCAAGAGGAACCGTGAACGCGGTGCTGTTCTATCTTGGCGATGTTGTGGCTGACATCGTAGACCAAGTCCAGCCCACCGTCCCTCCCGTGCTGCTCGCGCAACACTTCTCGAAGCCGCTGGGTCAGTGCCGAGCGGTTGGCGAAGGCGTAGTTGCCCGCTGCCTGCATCGCGTCGAGGTAGGCCGAGCCCTCGCGACTGTGGATCGGGGCGGCTGCCAACTGGCGGTCTGCGAGCGTGATATCCCACTCCGTCGAGTGCCACCAATCTCCGTTTTTTCGGTACTTCGCCTCTATAGAGGCCACGTGCTCGGTGCAGACCTGATGCCCGAGCCCTCTGGATCCGGTATGAATCATGGCAGTCACTTGGCCCTTCCTGAGGCCGAAGGCGGACGCAGCGCGCTCGTCGACCACTCGGTCGACCACCTGCAACTCTAGGAAGTGGTTGCCCGAGCCGAGAGTCCCAAGCGCTGTCGAACCACGCTTGAGCGCCCTCTCGCCCACGTTCCTATCGGAACTATCCAGCTTGCCGTTGGACTCGATAGCAGTCAGGTCGCGGGATTCTCCGAGTCCGAGGTCGACCGCAGCCCCGGCCCCGTCAGAGAGGACGGAATCGATCTCGCTGGCACTCAGACCAAATCCTCCCTTGCGACTCGCCCCCGCGGGTACGGAGCGTGAGAGAATGGTCGCCAGCGCCTTGGGGTTGACATCGTCTAGGGTCAGCTCTGTGGCGCACAGCCTAACTCCGCAGTTGATGTCGAAACCGACGCCTCCGGGAGAAATTGCCCCTCCCTGCTCGCCGGCATCCACATCTGTCGCGACTACACCGCCAATGGGGAAGCCGTACCCGAAGTGCCAGTCAGCCATCGCCCAGGCTTCACCTACGATACCAGGGAGACACGCGGTGTTGACCAGCTGGGAGGGCGAACGGTCGTCCGAATGCTCCGCCATGTGCTGCTCGTCGGCGACGAGGATGGCGTCTGCCAGCATCCTGCCATGCCTCGAGATTCGCATCCTGCCCGGGCCTGACGGCTCAAGGAATTCCCTCCACTCGGCCACCATGGCCAAGCCTGCTGCGCCCTCGCTTTCAACGCAGCGGACTCCTCTCGCACAATCGCCTTCAAGACCGCTCGTCCGGTGCAACGAGCACGGCAAGGTGCGTCTACATGGCTTTCGGAGAGATCCACATACCCTACTGGGAGGAGTCCGGGCATGTCTGCAAGACCTGCCGAGTCACCGGAGCGCGCTTCTGGACGAGGGACACAAGCCGCACCACGTGCGGCGATTCCACTGAAGATCCGTACACTTTCATCGGCAACCCCACCATAGATGGGTTCCCGATGCGGGGAAAACCTCTCAAGGATGCCATGAGGGAGGCCTTCTTGAGATTCTTTGAGGAGCGCGGTCACACCCGCGTTGAGCCTTACCCAATCATTGCCAGATGGCGCGATGACATCCACCTCACCATTGCCAGTATTGCCGACTTCCAGCCACACGTGACCAGTGGCCAAGTGCCTCCTCCAGCCAATCCGCTGAGCATCAGCCAGCCCTGCATCAGACTGACTGACGTGGCTGCGGTAGGTCGTTCAGGACGTCACCTGTCGACATTCGAGATGATGGCACACCACGCTTTCAACCGCCCCAAGGACGGGGACGTCGTCTATTGGATAGACCAGTGCGTGCGCTACTGCGACGAGATGCTGGTCGAATCGTTCGGCATCAGGCCCGAGGACCTGACCTACGTTGAGAATCCATGGTCCGGAGGAGGCAACGCCGGCCCCGCTCTTGAGGTCATAGTCGGTGGACTCGAGTTGGCCACTTTGGTGTTCATGAACCTAGAGGAGTCCGAGGACGGCGACATCGAGATTAAGGGGCTACGCTACAAGGAGATGGCCCTGCAGATTATCGACACCGGATACGGGCTCGAGAGGTTCTGCTGGGCAGCAGCCGGGACCCCCACCATCTACGAGGCCATCTATCCTGATTCCGTGGCTTGGCTCAAGCAGCTCTGTGGCTTCGACTCGATGACCTCCTCGCTGGACCTCGGTGTGGGGATGGACTCCCTGCTCGGAGAACTCTCCCGTTTGGCTGGTATCCTGAACATAGACGTCGGGACCGATGTGCAGGCGTTGTACGACAAGCTCGTGGAGAGGCTCTCCGAGTCCGGCATCGACCTCTCAGTCGACCAATTGAAACGGGTGACTGAGCCACTGTCGTCTATCTATGCGATACCAGACCATATGCATGCATTGTGCAACATGCTGGGTGATGGGCTGGTCCCGAGCAATACCAAGGCAGGGTATCTGGCTAGGATGCTAGCCCGTCGCGTTTGCAGGATGAAGGACGGCATCGGCGCATCCGTCAGCCTCGCCGAACTCGGGGCGCATCACATGGAGACTCATCTTGACATGTCCTGCTTCGTGCAGTCCACTGAGGGCGTCCTCAGGATACTCGAGCTGGAGGAGGCTCGCTACTACGAGATGCTCAGGAAGGGCGAGGCCGCCGTGCGCACGGCTCTGAAGACATTACCGAAGGACGCTTCGGAGGTTCCCGACGAGATGCTGTTCCGACTATCCGAGGAGCGGGGGTTGAATCCGGAGATGACCGTCTCGATTGCTCATGGGCTTGGTTGGGAGAACCTCTCTGTGAGGGTCGGTTTCGCTGCCGATATGGCTGCTCGCAACGCCTTGATGACCAAGGCCGAAGCCAAGTCGAGAAAGGGTCAGAGCGTGCTGGATGTGATTTCAATGCCTTCGACTTCAACAGACTACTACGACGACACCACTGCAACGGAATTTACCGCAGAAGTGCTACACTGTAGCCCTCTCCCGGAAGGGGCTGCGGATTCCATGGGACTATCTCCGGAGGCCGGTGGCGAGCCCACCCATGCAGTCGTCCTCGA
Organism: Candidatus Thalassarchaeum sp.; assembly: GCA_030748335.1. Classification (GTDB taxonomy): domain Archaea; phylum Thermoplasmatota; class Poseidoniia; order Poseidoniales; family Thalassarchaeaceae; genus Thalassarchaeum. Next base: position 7,569 of record JASMMD010000002.1, read on the forward strand.
CCGCACCCTGTTCTACCCCGAGGGTGGCGGGCAGCTCGGCGACCAAGGAACCCTGAGCCAGAACGGCTCGTCGGCAACGGTGTTCGACACTAGGGCCGAGGGCGGAGTGATAGTCCACTTGACCGACTCCCCACTTTCCCCGGGTCCAACTAGTGGCGTCGTTGACTGGGACAGGAGGAAGCAGCTGATGGACCACCACACGGCCGTACACATCGTAGGAGGCTCGGCTAGGGAGGTGCTGGGCCCTCACATCTGGCAAGCTGGCTCGAACAAGGGGGCACGTTATGCGAGACTGGACATCACCCACCACTCTAGGTTGACGAGGGACCAACTGGACAGCATCGAGGACAGGGCCAACGAGATTGTCGAATCAAACCCCGGCATAGACAAGCTAGTCATGGACAGAGCCGAGGCCGACGCGACCTTCGGCTTCGAGATCTACCAAGGTGGCCCGCCGAGACACAGCCAGATCCGAATCATCCGTATCGGCGACTACGACACCCAAGCCTGCGGCGGCACGCACCATGACGAGGCCGGCGAAGTAGGGGACTTGCGTATCATCAAGTCTAGTCAGGTACAAGACGGGGTAGAGCGTCTGCAGATCGTGGCAGGGGAGACGGCACGCGAGCACGCTCGCCGGCAGGAGCGACTCCTGAGTGAGTCGTCGGAGATTCTGGGAGTGCAGCCCGAGGACCTTCCACGGTCCGTCTCCCGCTTCTTCGACGAGTGGAAGTCACAGCAGAAGAGGATCGATTCACTAGAGGCCGAGATCGTCAGACTACGGGCCGGCGGAGGAGGCGATGCAGCGGTCGAGAAGGACGGCGTGCGATACGTGGTGATGGAGGCCGAGGGCGATTCTAAGCAGATGATGGCGATGCTGGGGGAGCTGACCCGAGACACATCTGCCCCCACTCTAGCGATACTAGGGAGCCGCGAGGGCGGCGGCACCTTGGTCGTCGCGTCAACCGAGGATAGCATAGCGGCCGAGCGCCACAACGCGGTAGAGATACTCAATGCGATATCTAGCCACATCGGAGGGGGCGGAGGCGGCAGACCCACAATGGCTCAGGGCGGCGGCTCCAATTCCGATGGAATCCCAGCCGCCCTCGAAGAGGCCCGCTCGCTTCTGGGCATCTGAGTAATCTGCAATCCGTCGAATTGATGGCCGAACCGCATCACGCACGAGCATGGTCGAGCAGGTCGACGTGTCAGCCCGCGCTGCTGCCATAGAGTACGCGATTCGCGACGTGGTGGCCCCAGCCGTCGAGCTCGAGGCACAGGGCCACGATGTCATACGCCTCAACATAGGCGACCCGTTGGCCTACGACGGCCTGCCTACACCGCAGCACATGGTGGACGCCTTCAAGGCGGCACTGGACCGGCAGGACAACGGCTACGGCCCCTCCTACGGGATTCCCGAACTGCGCAGTGCCATAGCTTCCTCAGAATCGGCCAAAGGGTGGCACTGCTCTCCTGATGACGTGTATATCACCCACGGCGTGACAGAGGCGCTACAGGTACTGTTCGCAGCCTTTCTGGAGGAAGGTGACACGGTTCTCGCACCGGGCCCTCACTACCCTCCGTACATGGCCTACCCGCAGATGTACGGTGGCACTACGGTGGAGTATCGCCTAGACCCCGAGAACGGCTGGCGAATCGATCTCGAGGACATCCGCTCCAAAATGGACGAGACAGTGAGACTTCTCGTGCTAATTAACCCGAACAACCCGACCGGAAACGTCGCCACGCTAGAGGAGATTGACTCGCTGATTGAGATAGCGAGCGACTGGCCCAAATGCACGATAGTCGCTGACGAGATTTACGACGGCCTCGACTTCACTGGCCGGATGTGTTCGGTGGCCTCCCGCTCCAGCAGCACTCCCGTGATCACCCTGAACGGGGTCTCCAAGGTATACTTCGCACCCGGTTGGAGGGTCGGCTACATGGCTTGGTACGACCCGAACGGGACCCTAGCCGCCGTGCGCGACGGTGTCGAGCGCCTTCTCCGCAGCAGGCTGTGCGCCTCGACCCCAGCCCAGCATGGCTTCTTAGCCGGGCTGGTCGACGACTCGGGCTGGCTTGAGGGGCACCGCAGCAGAATCAGGGAGAGGATGGACTACTGCTTGGATCGAATCGAGTCGATTGATGGCCTAGAGTGCGAGGCCCCCGGAGGTGCCTTCTATCTGTTCGTCCGGATTGCTGACCCTCAAAGGATGGCCGATGACAAGACCTTCGTGCTTGACCTCTTGCATAGACATCACGTCCTCCTAGTCCACGGTTCAGGTTTCTCCCCCGAGTTCGGGAACGGCCACTTCAGGATGGTGTGCTTGCCCTCTGTCGAGGTCCTAGCCGAGGCCTTCGACCGCATAGAGGCGTTCCTGCGGGGATAGCATGGGCCTGTTCGATTCCCTCTGGAGTTTTATCCACAAGTCCTTCTACGGAAATCCGGAGTCTCGCGAAAACCAAATGAGGCTCAGATGGACGCCAATCGATGACGGCACCTACAGCGACATGGCTCGTGACTACGATCCAAACAAGATCGCTTGGCGAGTCGGCGTGGGCTGGTTTGAGTCGTGGTTTCAAGGGCTGGAGCAGAGGGTCGGGCAGAGCCTCGGCCGTCGCCTAGCACACGCTGCAGTGGAGTACGAGGAACACATGATGAGATTCGAGACTGAGTGGCACGCTCCCTCTGGACGTGACCCCGCTTCTTGGTCGAGTACCATCGAAGACTGGGAGTCCAGGGGGCTCGGTCGGTTCGAGCTCCTAGATGACGACGAGGAGACAAGGGTCCTCGTTGACCGCCCGGCCTCGGGTCCGATTTGCTCTGGGCTGGTCGCAGCAGCGTGGGAGAGAGCTACGGGCGAGAGACACCGCTTTCTGTGGTCGGAGAGTGCGGGTGAGGGGCTGGTCATCACACTCACTCCAGATGACGCTCAAGTCCCCGAACCGAAGCCCCGTAGACCCACTTGGAATGATCAGGAGACTGGCATGCCTCTCAATGGTTTACCTGAGTCTGATGAGTTGTGGGGGGATCTGCGAGTTGAATCGTCCGGACATTGGTCGATAATGAACGAGCGCAGGATGTTCCTGCACCGCGACCTCATACTGCGATTCGAGGACTACTGTGTCCCTTACCTCGACGGCATCCACGAAGGCAGAGAGGACGACTACGCTTGGGAGGGACTGGACGACAAACGCTCAGCGTGGTGGACAGCTGCTGCTGATTCGGCGAGGGAGAGGTTCGTCGCAGAGGGTCACCACGTCCTCATTCGCGACCCCTCCGACTGGGTCGGAGTGGCCCGCCGGCACCTGTCATCCCATGGACTCGGAGGAATCGAGTCGACGGCTGAAACGGACGAGCACGGCGGAGTCTGTCTCGGTTTCACCTCGGTCTTCCACCCGGCCATTGCAAGTGGGGTACTGCTCGGCTGCTGGGAGCGTGCATATGGTAGGAACGGCCGCGCTTCCGTGAGATTCGAGAATGGCAGAGCAAGACTCGAGTTACGCTCTTCTAGGGAGATAGCCGCATGACTCCGACTGCTCATCCGCCGTGAAACATTATATTGGTGCCCAATTTCACTCGGTCGGCCCCATGGGGGCCGGGTGAGAGTCCATGGCTCTGAATCACAATCAGTATGCCGTTCTCGCGATTACTGCGACACTATGTCTCGCGGGTTTCTACACAATCATTGACGCCGGCCTTTCGACTACAGAGTCCGGCGGCTTTGAGGATGCCACAGGCGATATCGAAGCCGGCGAAGACGCTCACATCGGTGGAGAAGATTTCGACGGCGACGGGCTGCCTGACAGGATGGAGCAGACCCTGTATGGCACAGACTGGAGGGACGCTGACACCGATGATGACGGGCTCGATGACGGATGGGAGATTGCCAATGGGCTGGACCCACTCGATAACGGCGAGCCGGACTTCAGCGAGATTCCGTTCACGCCGCCTGACAACGAAGAAGAGACCGGGGAGCAGAATGAGACCTTCCCCAATCCCGACAACGGCCCTTTCGGAGATCCCGACAGGGATGGTCTGACCAATACTCAGGAGATGGAGCTTGGAACCAACCCGAATCTCAGGGACACCGATGGCGATGGTCTGAACGACCGCTGGGAGTCGGAGTACTCCTTCGTCGTCGAGACGCCTTCCGGCGAGGTCACCCTGCTGGACCCGCTGGATGGGAACTGGGACTGCTACCTGCTCACCCCCGAGGTGAAGGGGCAGATCCAGAACGACATTGGATCCAGTGAGTGGGATGAGATGGGCAGTCAGTTCGGCCACTCTTGCGACGCCCTCCTCGACTTGGAGCAGCCTGAGCCGGACAGCCTCAGGAACTACGTCGAGGAGAGATATGACACAAATCCCCTCGAGGAGGACAGCGACGGCGACCTAATCGCCGATCGCTACGAGATTGCCTTCGGCCAGATTCAGTTGGGTGTGCACTGCGGGGTGCCGGTGTTCGGGACTCTGAATCTGCAGGCCCCCTACTCGGAGCACATGAGTGGCCATGGCGACAGGACGTGGTTCGAGCAGGACATGGACGGCGATGGTCGTCTGAACGGGCCCGGAGACTGGGACACCGACGGTGATGGAATGCCCGACGGCTTCGAGTACTGCTACGCACTGAACTCCGATGGCAGTCGCTTCCTCAACCCGGCCAATGCCACTGATGCCTATGGTGACACGGACGAGGACGGCCTGAACAACGTCGAAGAGTACGAGGTCGCCTACTCATGGGGTCCCGAGAACTTCACCAGCCCACTGGACGCGGACACGGACAACGACGGGATGCCTGATGGCTGGGAGCACATGAGCGGCATACATCCCAACGATGGCAGCAACGCCGACGAGGACCCCGACTTCGACGGATACGACGCAGATGGCGACGGCGGTGTCAGGTACACCGAGCTGGTGGGCATCACCACGGTTCACGCGATTTCCGTGGAGGTAGGCGACTACGTCCAAGTCAACAGCACCGTTCTGTGGGTCAGGACCGTGCAGTCCAGTCAGTACGTCAACATTCCAATCAAGACCCTCACAGCAGGCTGGATCTACTCAATTAACGTCGAGCTCGGCCAAGAAGTGACCAGCCGCCTACAGGACCTCGCAATAGTCGTCGAGGAGCACGAGCGATTCACCAACCTCGACGAGTACAACGCCAGAGATCGCGACGGCGATGGATTCGTCGACGGCCGTTCCACTGACCCCCTCGTGGCCGATACGGACGGCGATGGACTGATTGACGGCATCGAGGTCATCGGCTGGACCATCAGAATCGTTGACCAAGGAGTCAAGGATGTCCATGTGCGAAGCGACCCGGGGGCTTTCGACACTGACAGGGACGGACTGTCAGACGCAGCCGAGTACTACGACTACTTCACCAACGCAACCGACAGGGATACTGACAGCGACGGGCTGGAGGACTTCACCGAGGTGATAGACGGCTTCACTTGGAACGGCTCTGTCTACTTCACGAACGCCTCCTCGCACGATACCGATCTCGACGGTCTCGCCGATGGTGAGGAAGTCGTCGACGGTCTCGACCAGTATATCACCCACGCCAACAACCCTGACAGCGACGATGACGGGTTGTTCGACGGCAGCGAGGTGCTGAACATCCCTAGACCATGGCAGGGAGCGACTAACCCTCTCAACAACGACACCGACGGGGACGGCCAGCCAGATGGGTGGGAGATGCAGGTCTTCTCAGTCCAGCACAACACCAAGAGCCACAGTCTATGGATTTCGGTGACGAACTGGCTGCCTCCGGGATGCGACTCCATGATTGAGTGCGGGCTGGGGCCCGGTGGCTGGGTCTGGAGCAGCTATCTCGGTGGCTTTTCGACCTCGGGAGACAGGGATGGCGACGGGCAGATGGACCCCAAGTACTTCCTTCACGAGATGAACCTCTCGGGCTTCACCATCCCCGCCAGTGGCAGGTGGGCTCTGAATCCGGCCTGGGGCTCACTGCCGGACTCGGCCTTCGACATCGACAACGACACCCTGATGAATTCTCTAGAGGCGCCTGACCGCTGGGACACCAATCCGGTGGACGACGACACCGACGGGGACAAGCTCCCTGACGGCTGGGAGGTCCACTTCTCGGAACTCTCCCTCAGCCTAGGTCTGGTTGACAACAATACCCTCAGTGCTGTCGGTGCGCGCGGCCCGATGGACCCCAAGATGGACGACTCAGACGTCGATGGAATCAATGATGGGCAGGAGGACTTCGACGGCGACGGGCTGAATCGAACCCACCTGTTGAACCGGTACTGCCCCGGCTGGAATGACCCTCAGTACTCTGAGTGCCACATCGACCCGACCTCGGAGGCGGGCAACCATTTCTACGACGACTTGGAGAACTACACCAACTTTGAGGAGTACCAAAACGGCACCAACCCCGTTGATGCCGACACTGATGGGGATCAGTGGTTCGACGGTTCCGAGGTTTATCACCAAGATCAGGACGGTGATGGTATGTGGGCTGGTTGGGAGTACTACTTCGGGTTCGATCCATTCGATCCGGCCGATGCCAACATCGACTCCGACGGTGACGGTTACCTGAACAAGTGCGAGAACAAGTGGAACACTAATCCGAAGTCCGCTATCAGCTTCCCGGGCCAGGGCGAACTATGCAGCGAGTTCGACTAACCCTCTCATTTCTTGGGAGTCACAGCCTCGCAGGTACGGTGATGTCATGTCTTGGTGGATACTTCCCACAACCGCCGACATCGGCTTGAGGGCATTCTGCGAAGACGCTGCGGGTGCCCTGTCAGAGGCCGCCCGCGGCCTGCAGGAGATACAGATGTCACCGAAGGGGGCAGATTCGGCGGCATCGCTTCCGAGGACATCCGACGAGTGGACGGTGGAACTTGCAGACGACGACCTCGAGCGCGGATTGGTCCGATGGCTCGAGGAAGTGCTCTACCGAGGCTCGGCAGAGGGTCAGTGGCTGTGCGAGGCCGAGGTCTCCGTGGCTGATGACAGGGTGATCGCTCGGGTGGAGTGGGTTGATTCGGACCTAGTCGAGCGCGAGGTCGAGGTCAAAGCGATCACCATGCACGAACTGGCCCTGATGGAGGTCGTCGAAGGGCAGGTAATCCCCGGGGTCGATTCCGACATCCCATCCTTCGAGGGGCCAGGGTGGATGGCCCAAGTGGTGTTTGACATTTAGGACTCATTCATCGACGTCGAAGCGCTGGTAGACTTCGTTCGTGGTCTGGCTGACCCGGATGAAGGTGGCGCACTTCGGCAAGTCCTTGATTCGCCTCGCACCTACGTAAGAGCAGGCCGAGCGAAGCCCTCCGAGGACCGATTGCACAGTCATCTCCAGAGCGCCCCTGTAAGGCACCCTGACCTCCTTACCCTCCGGTGCCCGGTGCTTGGCGACCTCGCCGTAGTGCGATTCCATGGCCTTGGCCGACGACATGCCGTAGAACGACTTGTACATTCTACCGTCGCCGTTCTCAATTAGATCACCGCCCGACTCGTCATGGCCCGCGAACATCCCTCCGAGCATCACGAAGTCGGCCCCGGCCGCGAACGCCTTGGAGACGTCACCCGGAGACGAGCACCCTCCATCGGCCATCACATGGCCGAGCAGCCCGTGCGCCGCGTCGGCGCACTCGGCGATGGCCGACAGCTGTGGGTAGCCGACACCGGCCACCTTGCGAGTGGTGCAGACCGATCCCGGGCCTATTCCGACCTTCACTATGTCCGCTCCCGCCAGTATCAGCGCCTCTGTCATTTCCCTAGTGGCCACGTTACCGGCGATCACTATCCTGTCCGGAAATTCCTTCCTGACCCGCCTCACGAAGTCTAGGAAGATCTCCCTGTACCCATTGGCGACGTCTATGCAGATCATACGGATTCCGTCGTTGGTTGCCAGTTTTCGCTGCAGCAGCTCGAAGCTCTCTTCGGTCGACCCGCAGGTGACTGCGACGCTGCCCGGCTCGATGCCGTCCTCCCATGCCTGCGCGCACTCGCGCGTCGAGTAGAACTTCTGTAGGCAGGTCAGCATCCTGTGGCCTTGTAACACTCTCGCGACTGAGAACAGTCCGGTGGTGTCCATGTTGGCCGCCACGATTGGCACACCGCTCCAACTGTCCTTCGAATGACGGAACTCGAAGTCCCTTGACAGACTGACATCCGACCTCGAAACCAGCGTACTGCGCTTGGGTCGAATAAGAACGTCGTCAAAGGTCAGTTTCATATCTTGCTCTAAGCGCATTGAGACCTTACTACGCCAACGAAGGTCCGTTTAAGACCGTTATGAGTAGCTAGAGTGGTGCTCGTGCCGGGATTTGAACCCGGGTCGACGGATCGAGAGTCCGTCATGATGGACCGAACTACACTACACGAGCGTGGTTCCCGACGAATGGCTGTTCGCTTAAGAAAACAATGGGTTGAGAGCCTGATTTGGGTTTTCCTTCACTTTCACTTTCACTCCTCGGGACTATTGCCTCGCTTGATATGTGGAAGGCATGACATACATCCATGAACGTACAACAGGACGACACGGCGACACTCCTCTACAGGAAGCGCCCAGAGCCATGTAGGGTTGTGTCTCTAGCGACTCTGCGAAGAACGAATGTATCCGTGCATGGGTCGACCGACCCTGCGCTGGTGAGCTCCACCGGAGTGGTCTCGAATAACGACTCGTGGGCCCCTCTACCAAGCCCGGCAGCACAGGTCAACGTCAGCCCCTCGAGCTGGCAGGGTTTGCGTGACAGGCTGCGCGCGAGTCAGGCTACCCCCTCGGTGGTGGCCTGATGTCGAGGACACGACGACTCCGGGAAGAGGTAAAGGTCTACCTCGAGGAGAATGACACCGCGAACACCGTCGAGATATTCGATCACCTCAACGGCAGGTTCCGCTGGGGCGCCACCATGAACCAGGTCGGCAATATCATGGCCAAGGACGTACGGTTCTCCAAGGTCGGGCACGTTCGCGGGCAGTTCAGGGGAAGTACCTACACGGTCTGTGTATGGGGCCTCGCCCAGCAAGCGGTGCAAGTCACCCCCTAGATGGGGAAGCAATCAAGTCCGGGAGGCCACGAGTCAGGGCGTGGGCAACAGCGGTGCGATGAGTTCGTGGTGGGTCCTTTTCAGGGCCGGAAACTCGACCACCGGCGTACTCGGGGTCATTCTGGGCTCAATGCTCGCACTCGGTGGCCTGCCTGAGGGAAAATTCGCTTCGATTACGGCTTTACAGGCCATTTCGGTCTGGGCCTTCATGTGCTCTTGGAACGCCCTCAACGACTACCTCGACCTAGAGATAGATCGGGTGAATCGTCCCGACAGACCTCTCCCTTCAGGGGCCATCTCAGAGGCGTCGGCTAAGCGGGGCATAGCACTGATGATGGCATCCTCGTTCTTCTCCATCGCAGGTGCGCTCGGCATAGCCAGTGGTTTAGATGGCGGGGTCGAGGGGTGGTACCCGGCCATCGCGATATGGATTGGCGCGCTATTCTTGCTGACTAACTACGAGTCCTCCGGCCCCTACAGCCTCCGGCTCAAGGATAGGGGACTTCCCGGAAACGTCGCAATCAGCCTCTCTGTTGGGATGGTGGTATTGTTCGGGGCTGCTGGCGTATTCGATCCGTTCAATCTGCGTACGTGGTCAGTGTTCGTCGTGGGGGTGTTGTACAACCTAGCTCGAGAGATAGTCAAGGACATCGAGGACATTGAAGGAGACAAGGGTAGGAACACCTACGCCATGAGGGTCGGATCCGAGAAGGCCCGAACGGTTGCATGGGTTCTCCTGCTGCTGACTCTCGCCTCGCTGCTGATGCCCTTCGGTATCGGAATCTTCCCGGAACTGCATCTGCTGGGAGTCATCCCAGCAATGGTACTCTTGTTGATGGTGAAGGGCAAACTAATGACATCCGAGGACCATGCGGCACAGCAACTAATCAAGAAATCGATGTACTTAGCACTCGCAGCCTTCCTCGGAAGTTCACTTCTGGTGTAGTCACTCAAGCTCTCTGTAAGTGTGCCAAGCATCGTTGTTACACAGGTAGGTCAGAAGCGACATCTGAGCCCACATCCGGTTCTCTGCCTGGTCGAGGACCACGCTGTTAGACGAGTCTATGACTGCGTCCGTCACTTCTTCTCCACGGTGGGCAGGTAGGCAGTGCATGAACAGGTATCCCGGGTCCGCGTGAGCGACCAGCTCCTCGTTGACTTGGAATCCCTCGAAGGCGTCGAACTTGCCCTCGATGCTCTCCTCTCCCATGGACACGAAGATGTCGGTGTAGATTACCCCGGCGCCACTGACCGCTTCGATTGGGTCATTGGAGCCGTGGATACTGGAGCCCGTTCGCGAAGCGATCCTCCGAGCCCTTTCCATTATCGATTCGTCAGGCTCGAAGCCAGTGGGGGTGGCGTAGTGGACGTCACGTCCAAGCACAACTGCCGCGAGCAACAGGTCATGGAACACGTTGTTGCCGTCACCCACCCAAGCGATATGCCCGTTGACGCTCCCCCCATGCTCCACTATGGTCATCAGATCGGCTGCAGCCTGGCAGGGGTGGTGCAGGTCGGATAGCGCGTTGATGACCGGAACCGTCGAGTGCTCGGCCAGCTCAACCGCGTCAGCGTGTTCAAAGCACCTGTATGTGATTCCGTCTAGGAAGCGCGACAGCACTGCCGCAGTGTCAGCAATTGACTCGCTCTTCCCCAGTTGGATATCATTAGAAAGCAGGGTCAGGGGCTGTCCACCAAGCCTACTCACCCCGACTTCGAACGAAACCCTCGTCCTGGTCGACGGCTTCTCGTAGATTGAGCCGATTGACATGCCGTCGAGAGGCTTGAAGTCGTAACTCAAGTCACCTCCGTGCTTGAATGCTATAGCCCAATCGATGATATCGGCCAACTCGTCGCCGACGTCGTCTATCGCCATCAGGTCAGTCTTCTCGTTAACCTCGCTCATGCTCTATGTCTCCCGCGTATCCGTCCCTTGAGTCCGCCATGCCACCGAAGATGGTCTGGGCAAAGGTCAACACATCGGCCATCCCGTCCTCGTGCTCGCTGGACAGAGGGGTCAGACCAGGCTGTATCGAGGCGTGTTGCATCATCCTCAGCTGGCCGATTGCGAATTCAGCCCTCTGACTGCCCGAGTGCGGGTCGAGTGCCTGCTGCGCCGACTCCTCGTACAAGGCAGCCTCAAGGATGTCGAGGTTCTCTCCCCAATCTAGGACCCTCTCCAAAGCCTCGGGCTCGAGGAGATCTGACTTGGACAGGAAGTTCGCCGTAGGCAGTCCCAGCCTGAAGTGGACTATGGAAGAGAGCAGCATCTGAGACACGAACCCACTTGGCGTCTGCGATAGCATCGGGTCGAAGAGGAATATCAGGCAGGCTCTGCCCTGGCCGATGACGCTGACGAGGTGGCTGGAAGCCTCTCTGAAGGCGAACAGTTCGACCTGTCCGGGAGTGTCAACGACCAGCATGTCGCACGACAACCCCTCGATTTCGTCGAAGACCTCGTCAGCTCGCGAAGCCACTAGATCGGCGGCTAGAATCTGGGCTCCGTTGGGACCGAGCTCGTACTCGATCATCACGTCGGACAGGGAAACGAGTTCCCTGACATCGAACTCAGTATCGTAGTCCACCTTCTCGGCGCCCGGGTCGAGGTTAATTGCTAGGACATCGACCTCGAGAAACCTCGCCCACCTCTGGAAGGCAGTGACCAGGGAACTCTTTCCAGCACCCGCGGTGCCCACTACGAATAGCACGGGCGGAGTAGTACTATCCTGACTGCTCACGCTCTCGCCCAAGGGCGAGAGAACTTCAACCATTCGTGAGGTCCGATATCGGCTCGAGGGCGGACAAGCAATGGTTATACCAATCCAAGTACTGTCCGCGACCACCCATCGGGGTGGCCGCGCCATGTCAGAAGACCCTCCTCCCCTACCTCCCGGTTTTCCTCCTCCTCCGCCCCCTCCCGGTTTCGAAGAGGAGGAGGATGGTGACTCTGAGGCGAATCAATCCGAGACTCCTCCGCCCCCACCGCCGGGCCTGATGGAGCTTGAGGACAGGGAGATATCCGTAACCCCCGAATCGCAACCCGACGACCTCCCTACTCCTACTTCTGGATCCGACACCCCTCCCTCCCCTCCTCCCGACTTCGAGGAGACGTCCGAGCCCGAACCTGAGCCCGAGCCCGAGGGAACAGTCTCTCTGCAGGACTCTCTAGCCGCCCTGAGGGACGCCGGCAGAGACGTCGTCGATGAAGTCGTTGATGCCGCTGGAGGCGTCGCTGACGAGCTCGCCATAGGCTCTCTGAGCAGCGCCCTCGACTCGGCTATAGAGGGGGCGACCGAGGTCTCCAGTGAAATCTCCGACTCCGCCAGCGAAATCGCCCAAGCACTTTCCAAGCCAGTCGTAGCGGCAGCGACTCAGCCCCATCTGAGGTCCGCTGCCGAGGTGGACGCGATTCCAGGCGACAAGCTGCACGCGACTCTGAGCGAGGTCGAAGAATCGACACTGAATCCCGATGGCTCGGTTAGGAGGCAGTCGATAGAGGGTGAATTGATACTGAGGAACTCTAGCAAGAAGCACAGAGCATGGGACATTGAGGTCCTGCTCTCCTCCACCGACTCCACTGACATCGGGGGGCGCTCAATCTCCGTTCGAGAGCTCGAAGCCACGGAGGAGACGGTAATCCCATATTCGGCGAGTGGACCGAGGATGCTCGTCCTCAAGGAGTCTATCGACACCAACCCAGAGAGGGATCAGGAGAACAGCCTCTCCCTAGTCTACTCGTCCGAACCCCAAGGGGTCGAAATGGAGATTGAGGTCCAGAACGTCTCCGAGGTACCACTGCTCGAGGTGGCAATCAGCAGGAGCTTCCCGGACAACTTCGACATCCCCGAAGGGCAGGAGTACAGCGTCGAAGGGTCATCCATATCTTGGGATATAGGCAGGCTTAACGTGGGTGAGAGCAGGACCCTAGCGCTCTCTCCGATGGTCACGACCAAGGGTGTCGAGATGATCTCTGCTGGAGTGTCATCCGCCGAGTACTCGGCCGAGGCCGCAGTCTCTAGGACGGACTTCGAACGCGTGTCCGGCTCGACCCTACACATGATGAGGGTGGACAAAGTCGAGGACGACCGCCCCGGCATCTGGCACTGTAAATCGGTGTTCGAGAATCGCTCATCCTTCGTGGTCACACTCTCGGGAGTAACCGTGTGGCTGTCTGGAAGAGATGACCCCATCCTAGAGGTGTCAGATCTCAGGCAGGACGTGCCGCCCGAAGGTAGTTGGAGTTCGATGGAGAAGAGAGTCGAAGCGGACACGCCCAGCTTCACGCACGAGTTTAGGTCGTCCATCCTGCCTAGGGTCTCGATTGCCTCGAGCGGCTCGATGGAACTCAAGGAGCAGAAGTTGATTGTGCTCGATGCCAATCTACTCAAGCAGTACGATAAATCGAGAATCAAATCCTTCGTCTCCTCGGACCTAGAGGCCACGATATCGATTGAGAATACGGGCTCGGCGACAATCAACGTGATGAGGCTGCTGGACGACGTTCCCGGGGTCTTCAGACCTCCCACCGAGTCCGATGTGAGCATCGAGATAGAGGGAACCGATCTCAACGAGGATCAGTACCTAATCGAGGTCATCGATGGGATTCAGCTCGAGGAGAGCCTAGTGTCGCCGGACAGCGACGGGAACAGTCTGAGGATAACGGTGGGGACGTCTGCCCCACTCGGTCTGCAACCCGGAAAGACGATGGTTCTGCGTTACCCACTGCACGCTCCCGACCCATCTCCCGAAAATGAGTTGTTGGCAGCCCCAATCAGGGCCGATTTTGGCTCGGAGAAATTCGGACCCGTCGCAACCAGAACCGTAGCAAGACCGCCGCAGCTGAAGGTAGTGCACCGCCGCCGCAACATCAGCACCGGAAAGGAGGTTTTCCCAGCAGGCAGCGCGGGCAGGTACGAGGTCCTGCTCATGTTCGTCAACAACTCCGACAGCGCTCTGGACGAACTGGCACTGCACGATGTGGTCCCGGGAACATTCTCCATTGAGAAGTCGACGGTGCGCTCGTCGGTGGACGGAGAGCGCAGCATCAAGATGGACAAGGAGTCGGCCCCAGAGGGAACCCATGTCGAGTGGAGGATAGGGAGAATCGAGAAGGGGGAGCGGATAGAGGTGACCTACGTAATCCAAGGCGACCCCGAGTCAGAGTACAAGGTCTCCGACGCCCAAGACTTCCACGGTGCCACCTTTGGTGACGAGGTGGACGATGAGCCCAACGTCCCCGAGTGGCTCGAGGAGCAGAAGTCACCAGAGCCAGAGCCCGAGCCAGAGCCAGAGCCCGAGCCGGAGCCCGAGCCCGAGCCAGAGCCAGAGCCCGAGCCCGAGCCAGAGCCCGAGCCAGAGCCCGAGCCAGAGCCGGAGGGCGAGGTATGCCCGATATGCGGTTCCGAGGCCGAGATTGGCGCCTCGGTATGCGTCGTCTGCAGCTACTCGTTCTGATTCAAACCGATTTGGACGCCTATGGCGTCCACCGAAGTGTTCTTGCTACTCGGTCGGAACGAGGTCCCATGGCTTCTGGAGGTGGAGACCCGCAGGCCGAGGCCATGTCATCGTTGATGATGCCCATGCTGGTCATGATGCTGGTCATGATGGCGATGATGCTGAATGATGGGATCCGCATCTTCCTCGCAGACGGGGCTGGCTACTTCATCGAGCCGTTGTTGCCCTTCCACACACTCTACTTCGTGCCCACTGTCTTCATCGTCGGGTCCGGCATCATGGTCGTCAACACCATCATCCGATCCGTCTTCATGGACCCGATGAAACAAGCTCATGTCAGTCATCGTCAGGGTCAGATCAGGAAGCAGGTGCAACAGGCGCAGATGGCCCGCGACACCGCTCGCGCCGAGAAGATGCAGAAGTTACAGATGGAAATGGCACCTGAGCAGATGGCGATTCAGGCGGCTACGATGAGGCCGATGATGTTCACCATAGTCTTCATCATCGGAATTTTCAGTTGGATGTCCAGCGAGGTTGAGACGTTCAGGGTGTCGTACGTCAGCCTGCCTTGGTCGCCGATGTGGTCTCTGGACGAGCGGGTTATGTGGATTCTGCCCGCTTGGATTGCTACGTACATCACTATGAGTGCACCCTTGGGCAGGATCATCGACCGCCACCTCAAGATCCGCCGTTACAGGAACCACCCGTTAGTCCTCGCTGGTGAAACCATTCCCGAACCCCTGCTACACCTCCTGAACGAGCAGAAGGCCAAGCGGAGCGACGATTCGAGGATTCGCAGGGCCCAGCGCAGAAGGGATGGCCCCCGAAAGACGGGCGGGCAGGCGACAGCGCCCCCTCAGAGGAGAGAAGGCAACGTCCCGCTCTCCCCGCCCAAGTCGGGGACCACCTGCCCCTCATGCGACTCTGACTCTATCTCGAGGGCATCTAGGGGGATGTTGAGGTGCGACGTGTGTCGTGAGGAATGGAGGTGAGCGGGTGCTGAGGCTGACCGTCAGCGGCCCTCCTGGGAGCGGCACCTCGACACTGGTCGGGAAGCTCTGCGAGGACCGTGGCTGGTCCTCGGTCAACGGCGGCGACATCTTCAGAGAGCAGGCATCCAACCGAGGACTCAGCGTGTCCGAGTTCAGTGCTCTGTGCAAGCAGGACCTAGATGTCGATCGTTCCCTCGACGACATCCTGAAGCAGGTGATGAGCGATCCAGATGGGCCAGAGGTTGTCGAGAGCAGGCTGTGCGGTTGGTGGGCGGAGGAGCTCGATCTGAATTGTCTCAGGGTCTGGGTGTCCGTGTCTGAGGAGGAGAGGGCAAGCAGGATCCAGAACCGCGAGGGCGGCGACTACCGGACCTGCTTGGAAATATCCAGACAGCGCCAGAGCGATGATATGGAGAGATATCTCAAACTGTATGGCATAGATCTCGACGACATGAGTCCATACAATCTCGTGGTCGATGCCGACGAGCTGGATGCCGATGGCGTCTTCGGAGTCGTCAGCGCTGTGTTGGGGTGAGGTCTGATGGGTGGTAGTGACTTCTGGGAGCTTTCCGAGGCATCGACGAACCCCGGTTTCGGCTGCCCCCCCAACGAACGCTCCTTGGATCAGCTGCTTTCCGCTGGAGTGGTCCTTGTGGACAAACCCAGAGGGCCGACTAGCCACCAGTTGACGGCTTGGGCTAGGGAGTCGCTGGGAATCACTAGGATCGGTCATGGGGGCACCCTCGACCCGTTCGCTACGGGACTGCTGACGCTACTGTGCGGCAAGGCCACTAGGCTGACCGACATAGTACTCAAGGGAGACAAGAAGTATGTCGGTGTGATGAAGTTCGGAAGGGACGTCACCGACGAAGAGTTCGAGGCAACACTATCGCGCCTCAACGGTGTGATATACAACGTCCCTCCACTGGAGTCCGCAGTTAAGGTGCAGGTTCGGACCCGCACTCTCCACTCACTCAGGATGCTAGACTCGGACGCGAATTCCCGTATCGCGGCCTTTGAGGCATCGTGCAGCGCCGGGACCTATATCCGAACCCTCGCCAAGGACGTCGGACTGATGATGGGGACCGTCTGCGAACTGACCGAGCTGCACCGCGAGAGAACAGGATCATTCGACCAGACGATGGCATGCACTATGCAACAGCTTGCAGATGCGTCCTTCTTGCACCGGGAGCACGGCGATGACAGCGCTCTACTGAGACTAATTGCACCCATCGAGACGCTTCTCACGAGCCTGCCGACCATCATCGTCAAGGACGGCGCTGCTGCGGCGCTCTCGCATGGCGCACCATTAGCAAGACCCGGTGTGGTCAGGGCGCAGAAGGGAGTATCCGAGGGCTCCACCGTATTAGTCAAGAGTCTCAAGGACGAAGCGGTTTCGGTAGCGAGACTGTCGGTGGACTCCGATTCTCTGCCGGGGATGATGACGGGGGAAGTCGCGACCTCACGCGCTGTAATCATGGAACCGGGGACGTACCCGCAGAGCTGGTCCAAGGAGTGATGGCTCAGGCCATCTCATGCTCTTCGTAGACCCACTCTTCCGTCTCCAGACGAATCTTCAGCTTCATCATCTAATTCACACACCACCGACTCAGACACTGTGAGGCACCCTTCGCGGCATCCCCGTTCCGATTCGTGCTTGGTATAATCATTCCCTGAGAATCGCTGATTATCGGCCAGAACGGGGGTCTTGGAGGTGGCAAACCGACGTGCTGGGCTACTTCTTTCGATTGAAGGGCTTGCTCACCCTGTTGGGGCCGAAGTACAGTGCGGTGAGTGATATGAGTATCACTCCTACGGAAATCATGAGAATCGCTGGTCCCCTGTCTATCGAGTCTATGATTCCACCATCCTCCTCTTCGACCTCTGAGACATCCAGCACTACTGTCCGGACGTTGTTGCTCTCTGAGATCTCGACTATTGACCCCGTCCCATCTGCGGTCACCTCGATGGTCAGTGTGTCACCGACCCTCGCAACCTGCGCGTCGCAGACGGCTGAACCCAGCCCGCCGGATTCGATGTAATCTATCATCACAGAACCCACTAGGACTCCGTCGACTCTGCACTTGACGTCCACCGCATCGGCACCGCCCCGCCCCTCGTTCCTGATGTAAGCGTGTATTTCGATGACGTCCCCATCGACCACTTCGGTCACGCTGACACCGTCCCTGCGCACGTCGATGGTCTCGACCAGCAGGTCCGGTCTGGCGGTCACGACGACATCGAAGTCTTGGTAAACCTCGTTCGTGCCATCGCTGACCGTGACCCTGACCGAATGCGTCCCGGCCTCGACGGGAGTCAGAACTAGGTCGTCCGCCGCGTCGAAGATGGCCCATGACCTGCTGCTTGAAAGTGACAGCGACTCGGTGTCCGGGTCGGATATGTCCAGATCGACCACCATCGTCTGTCCCAACTCGACGTAGACCACTATAGGAAGCCCATCTAGGACAGGTGGGTCCTCCACCGCAGTGACCGTCACCATCATTGAGTCTGACCAGGAGTTTCCGAGAGCATCGCTGACAATCACTTCTATGGTCGCCTCTCCCCAAGCGTCCCGTGCCGGTTGTATCCTGACATACTGGTCGACCACGCTGGCCTCCACGACTCCCGGATTGGAACTCGTCACACTGAGGGCGAGTTCCTCAGGCGGAGTCAGGTCATCACTGCACCTCACGTCCATGGGCAGGTGAACCCCGGCATCGTCCTCGTTGAATGACATGTCCTCGAGCGCTAGGCATTCGGGATCATAGTCCCAATGCACCGAATAGCCACCGGTGATGGACATGGACTGGATGTGGACCACAGTGGATTCCGCGGTCCCGTCCGACGACCACTGAAACCTCGAAGCAACCCCCACCGTCATCTCTCCCCCTCTCTCGGGCAGAGCGTGCCCCACCGGGACATCGACCGAGAAGGCACCGGGTTGGATCGGTATGCTGACCACGAGGCTGCTGCCCACTGCGATTCTGATGTAACTGGTCTCTGCCAACCCTTCGAGCGAGCCCGAGACGTGCCCATGGGCCACCAGATGGGGGTCGTTGATGTCGATGCGGGCACCCGATACACACCCATCTTCGATCTCAACTCTGACGTGCTGCGATGAATCGGGACTTGCCAAGGTTTCTCCGGACTCGATCTGCGTGTAGTCGCTGTCAGCGTCATCCGGCAGCACCCAGATGGTGTGATTGCCAGTGCCGAAGACATGG
Source organism: Candidatus Thalassarchaeum sp. (assembly GCA_030748335.1). Taxonomy (GTDB): domain Archaea; phylum Thermoplasmatota; class Poseidoniia; order Poseidoniales; family Thalassarchaeaceae; genus Thalassarchaeum. Next base: position 26,272 of record JASMMD010000002.1, read on the forward strand.
ATTCTGCCCAGATGCTGAAGCGGAGGGACCTCGACATCGAAGGACCACTCCCCTGCAGCAGGCCCATCAGGAGAGAGTCCACAGGACTCTTGCGACAGCCCGGTGATGGTTCCATCGAACGGGCCGACATCCAAAACCGGTGAATCCACATCGATCACTGTGTTGATGGCCTTCACGGTCTCAAACGAATACCAAGGCTGGTGGTATTTCACACGTAGGCCGACTGCATCCACTCTGGCCTCGGAGTCGTCGCTGGTCCCCGTCGATACATAGTCGATGGTGATCTGGGTGCCTTCCAGCGAGTTCCAGTCGGTGAGCACCAGTCCGTCAAGAGAAAGCACCATCGGGTTTGTCATTCTGTAGATTGGCCCGAAGGTCCTAGCGTAGGTCACAACCAGCTTGTCCGAGCCGTGATTCTGCAGGATAACCCTGACCGAGTCTTGATTCAGGGCGTCGGGGATGGAGAAGTGCAGGACCAATGAAACGTTGGCCAACTGCATCCCGTGCAGCCCGCTGAAGTCGTAACCGGACATCGTGATGTTCGGTCCCTTAGACCAGGTATAGTACGAGTCCGGCTCCCCCAAAGTCGCATTCGAGGCGGTCACGCTGTAAGTTGCCCAAGAGGTGACTTGCTGGAAGTTGTCAGGCCTGTCGTGGGTGAGGGACAGTTCGCCATCGGCCACCATACCCTCGGAGTGCTCCGCCGGGTCGCTCGAGAAACCGGCGGTGCTGGAAATCTGCCACGATTCTGGCTCGGAGAAGTCGCCGGCCTCGACGAGTTCGACCTCCTCGGCACCAATCACGGTATCGGCAGTGGCCGATGGCACCACAGGTGCCAAGCCGGTCACGAGAAGGAGGACGAGAACCACTCCCGAACGAGTACTCATTGCACGCCAGCGGGAGAGAGCAGGGCTTCAATCCGTTGGTCTCAGGTTTGCCTAGTCATCGGTATAACGGTTGATAAACAGGCATTGAGTCCATGTTGCCACACGGCTGTGATGGTGTAGCGGTTAGCACGGTGGGTTGTGGTCCCG
>JASMMD010000002.1:27313-58203 GCA_030748335.1 Candidatus Thalassarchaeum sp.
GTTCAAGTCCCGGTCACGGCCCCACTCAGATACCATCGTCGCTGAGGCGACCACTATCGATGTCGTGCCCCATCCTGTCTATTTTGGTTGTCAGGTACTCGATATTCTGATCCCCCACTCCGACCACCAAGGACATCCTCTCGACTATGTTGGCCCCATTGCCAGCCAGTTGCAGCACCTTGTCGGGATTGTTGGTCAGCAGGCAGATATTCTCGATGCCTATGGCAGCGAGTATCTCCGAGGCGATCCCGTAATCCCTAGCATCAGCCGGATGCCCGAGCATCAGGTTCGCATCCAACGTGTCAGCACCTTGGTCTTGCAGGTTGTAGGCCTGTATCTTGGCGTGCAGGCCTATCCCACGACCCTCTTGTCTGAGGTATACGATACAACCCCATCCGACATCCTGAATCTGCTTCATCGCGGCAGTCAACTGGGCGCCGCAGTCACACCTCAGGCTGCCAAAAGCGTCCCCCGTCAGGCATTCGGAATGCACCCTCACGAGGACTGGGTCCGGCCCGCTCATGTCACCCAGAGTCAGCGCCACGTGGTCTAGACTCGTGCTGGCTTCGTGGAACACCCTGATGCGAAAGTCCCCGTACGAGGTCGGTAGCTTGGCGTCAGCAGGGACATCAACGAGCTCGTTGACACTGTATCCATCGGGCACGGCCCATCGAGAGGAACGCCCCCTTTGAACAATCTCCCAGCAGCCTATCGCTTCTGGATGCGGAACAGGTACTCCCCCGCGTCCTCGCTCACGCCCAGCAGGGCCAGCCCCATCCGGTCGCACAGCGCCGGTATGTCGTGAAGCGTCTCCGGATCGTCGCATAGCACCTCAAAGAGCGTGCCGGGAATGGCCTCCTCTACTGCCCTACGAGTCTCGTGGACCGGAACCGGGCAGAGGAATCCAAGCAAGTCGAGGGATACCGTGCCCTCGTCGTCCATCGTCCCACCTAGGCATCCACTATTTCTGGGGCGAGGGACTTGCCGTTGAACTCCCGGGCCTTGATAACGTCGATGACGTAGGCCACCTTCTCGACATGAATCTCGACCTCGGTCTCGTCATCGCCCTGTGAGATCTCCCCAATCACAATGTCCGCGATCCTGGCCTGCTTGGCGATCCACTCAGCGAGCTCGAGCTTGCTAGAGTCAGACTTGCCCACCGACAATCTCAACGTAACCATGCCGAAGGCATCAGACACCTCGTCCCAGTCGTCCCTTCTGCCTATGGGGTCCCTGTCGACTCCGTCCGGCAGAGGTGGCGCCCCCACTACTGGTATCGATAGGTTCCAGGTGGAAGATATCTTCTCGATTAGCGGCTGGTCTTCGCGCGTCACGAAGCTCCAGGCCTGCCCCTTCCTGCCCATCCTGCCAGTTCTTCCGATACGGTGTACGTATGACTCGGTGTCATCGGGCAGGTCGTAGTTCACAACGTGGGTGATTCCATCTACATCAAGCCCACGAGCAGCCACGTCGGTTGCCACCACAATGGATTCCCGACCCTCCTTGAAGGACTCGATTATCCTCTCTCTCTTGCCTTGGGGAAGGTCGCCGTGAAGTCCGATTGCACCGATTCTGAACTTACCTAGCCTCTCTGAGAGGATTTCCACCATCCGCTTGGTGTTTGTGAACACGAGCATCTGGTCATCATCTCCCATAGTGCAGATGATGCGACCTAGGGCCCAGAGCTTGTTCGCCCTCCCGACGTGAACCGCGAACTGCTCTATCTCGGGTATCTCTACCTCCATGTCCTCGCTCATCACATGGACCGATTCAGACATGAATTCGTCAGCCGCGTCCAGCACCTCTTGGGGAAACGTCGCGCTGAACAACAGGGTCTGCTCTCTGTTAGAGGTCTGCTCAAATATCCAGAGCACGTCGGGGAAGAACCCCATGTCGAGCATACGGTCGGCCTCATCGAGGCAGAACAGGGTAATCCCTCCCAGATCGAGGTGCCCACGCTTGGTCATGTCGATGACCCTGCCAGGAGTCCCGACAACTATGTCGGTGCCCCGATTAAGCCTCTTGGCCTGCTTCTCTAGGTCGGTGCCGCCGTAAACCGTCTGAATCGAAAGGCCCTTTCCTCCTTGGAGCGATTCCATCTCCTCGGCGACCTGCACGGCCAGCTCCCTAGTTGGGCAGAGCACGATTGCCTGAGGTGTCCCCTTGGGGGAGCACCTCTCAAGGATGGGAATTCCGAATGCCCCGGTCTTGCCCGACCCCGTCCGGGCCTGGCCAACCACATTCAGCCCCTTTCTGGCAAGGGGGATGGCCTCCCTCTGAATCTCCGTAGGCTCGCTCCAGCCGTTAGTCTGGATAGCACTCGCGATATGCTCTTGCAAGTCCCACGACGAGAAGTCAACTCTAGCAGCATTCATGGTATCGCCTCAGAAGGTTTCCGAATCGCGGATCTCCTTCTGCAGCTCGCCCATCCAGTACTTGCGGCAGTTCTCTTTAGTGAGAAACTGGTCCTTGCTCGAAAAACTGTGGTTGAAGTGCCCCTTGTCGGCAGTCGCCCACTGGTCCTTCCTGCGCTTGTGGAACTTCTGCAGGACGTGCTGCCTCATGTACTGCCTGAACTTGATTGACTTGCTGCGGTTGATGCCCTTGGGCGTGACGCCGTCCCATAGTCTCTCGAATCGATCGAGCTTGTCATCGAACTCCTCGCTCATGCTCACTCCTCGGTGTGCGGCCGACCTGACCGCTGTTTATCATGTTCACCCTTGCCAGGTGAATCACCGCTACGCGGTGCATCGACTTCATCAATTGGCGGCTCGACCCTGTCCACCGGGGCTAGGAAACGGTTCTTCTCGTCCTCGGTTCCGTCGATCTCGACGTCTCTTGAAAGAGCACCCAGCTTCCTCCTGAGGTCCGAACGAGTCTCTTGCCTGAGCAACTCGGAGGCAGCCTCTCTCAGGGCCTCTCCACTCATGATGATTGGCAAGTGATCGATGCACGCCTTACGCAGATTGTAGTCCCTGCTTCTAGCCCCATCGACCACCATCTTGTTGACGCGGGGACTCTGCATGTCCAGCTTCTTTAGGGCTCTGATGACCGACTTCCTGACTCCTGCGTCCTCGTCTAGCATTGCCGCTTCGATGAATATGGTCGCAATGGCAGGCTCGTTGTTGGCAAGGGTCACGAGGGTACCTGAGGCATTCCTCCTGACTTGGGCGTCCTCGTCCTCCAGAGACCACCCTATCAGGTCCCACCCGGTGGCCCCAGCGTTCGAGGCGATTGTGCGCAGGATCCTCGAGCCGCGCCTACGTAGGTCAGCATCCTCCTCGCGAATCAGCTCATCTAGGTGAAGGCAGCCCGCCTCCGGCCAGCTCTGCGCTGTTAGGCGCAGTGCCTCGAAGGCGTTGCCCCTACGTTCTCGGTTCTGGTTACGCAACTCTCTACGCAGAATCTCCTCGCAGCCGGAGGGAAATACCGGAGCAGCCTTCAGAAGGCAGTCCCGAGCAGCCAACTCAACCCCAACATCCTCGTCGAGTAACCTATCCGAAAGGCACTGTAGCAGACCGTCGTGCCGTTTGATGGCGAACACCGGTAGTATCCTCAGCGCAGCAGTCCTGATGTCGGCATCATCGTCGTCCAGCGCCTCGAGCAGCACTCCGTGTGCATCATCGACCTGACTCTGCATCACTCGGTGTAGGGCTTGGATGGCATCCACTCTCCTAGCGAATCCGCCACCCAACTCGCGAGTGAGTTGCAAGCCATCCGAGTCGCCACGCGCCAGGGACAGAATCTCATGCACTGGAATCCTCTGCCACGCCCCAGCGGGTGGCAGCATCCCTCGGATGTCGATATCGGTATCTGGCCTGCTGCCACTAATCGCCTTCCACGTCCGTGGATCGCGTGCGACGTAATCCCTCGCCATGCCGACTCGGCCCGCGCATATCACCAACCCTCTTGAATAGAGTGCTTGCATGCTCGGTGCGAGCGACATGGTCGATGAGCATCGGTCGGAGGTGTGCCATCTCCTGCACATCAGCATAGAGGGCCTGTCGGGCGGGGTGACGACGAGCGGCGAACTGTCGCGCATATGGTCGTTGGAACTGCAGTGGTTCACCCCTGAGGAGGCCAATGAAGTAGTGGCTGTGCTCATAGAGAGAGGCTGGCTGACGGAGTCGGATGGCAGGATATCTCCCTCCATAGGAGTCGACTTGTCGCGACCGCCATTGGGCTGGCGTCCTTCGCGCCTCAGGCTGCTGGGAATCCCAGTGCTGAGCGAGTCGCCTACGACTCCCCCAGTCCGGGAGCCCGTGAAGAAAGCTCCCGACAAGTCCAAGCCCATGCCGAGAATCTCTGATCCCACTCCGAGTAACCTCCCTCCGGACCGTGCCGAGAGCTCCATACCGGGCTTGATAGCGATGATTGCGGACAGTTCGGCACTCGCCAACAAGGAGGTCTTGCGCAGGGCCCAGAGAAAGCGTCGCGCGCTGGGGCCGGTCACTTTGTGGATGGCTCTGGCGCTGGTGGCCAGAGAGCAAGGCGTGGACATGCACGACGTGACCTCAGCCATCGAGGCGGATTACGCGTAGTCGCCCGAGGTGCGGAACTCGGCAGCAAGCAGACCGGGCAGAACGAGCAGCGCCATCACCAGCGAGAACAGCACCGAGATTGAACTCACAATGCCGAAGTCTTGGATGACTGGTATGGGTGAGAGCAGCAACACCATGAATCCACAAATCGTGGTCCCCGATGACAGCAGGAGGGCAGCACCGGTGGTCGAGTACATGTTACGCATCGCCTCCCAAGTCCCCATTCCCGACCCTCTGTTCGCCTCTATCCGCCTCCAGACATGGATTGAGTAGTCGATGCCCAGTCCGATAGTCAGTGCGGTGATCATGATTGTCAATACGTTCCAGTTTATCCCAAGCATTGCCATGGCGCCGACGACCCAGGCCCCGGCGAGGCCGACGGGCAGAATCACCACTAGGGACTGTCCGAGCCTCCTAGTCAGCAGCACTAGGACAAGCATCGACACGAATAGACTGATCGCCGTCGACTCAATCTGAGACAGCACCAGTCCCGAAAGCACGTTGTTGAGCACCACCACATCCCCCGTGATGTAAACCTCGCCACCGACTAAACCATCACCCTCCAGCAGCTGTGCCTGCTTTGCGAATACCTCTGCCACCTCTTGAGCCTCCTCGCTAGTCCTAGCCAGCACGTCAACTCGCATCTTGAGGAACCTGATTGACTGGCCGTCCTCAGTCAGAGCCACATGCATCGCGGTCCTCTCGGCCCAGGTATGCCCTCTCAGCGGGTCGCCCATCGAGTCGTTGCCCAAGAGAGATGCCACGGCCGCCGTCAGATCCCCCTCTTCGAATCCGTCTGCTACTCCCAGCTGGCCGCTGAAGATTCCTATGTGAAACGCCTCGCCCATCGCAGGGTCGTTCTCTATGGCGTCCCTGAGGAGTGGATAGAGGCCGTCGTACGAGGGACGTTGAGTACCGGAGTCGGTGGGGTTGACGACTTCCGGGAGGCCCGAGATTCTGCCATCTAAGAACTCCAACCCCTTCATCAGGTCCCTCTCTCCGGTGAGCCCATCCTCCTCGGAAGCAGGCTCCACCAGTATGACGACGGACTTCCAGGCCGCAGCATCGTAGGAGTCGTAGATGTCGTTCCTGACCTCCATGACCTCCATGCCCTCCTCTGAGAGGAAATCAGTCAACTCGAAACTGGTGTCAAGCTCCCTTATTGCCACTAGCACCGAACCCATCGTAATCATCGCGACGACCAATAGCACCCTTGCCGTATTCCTCCTCTGGAATCTCGTTGCTAGGTCGGCCGACCGATCCATCCTGAGGCCCCTGTGGGGCATTTCCCCCGCGCTTTTCTCTACCACCACGTGAACGGCCCCAACGGTAATGGTGCTGGCAGCGAAGGCCGAGACGACCCCCAGAGCCAGAGTGAATCCGAAGGTTCTCAGTGGCGGGAGCTCAGATGACATGTTGGCAAGGAAGGCGAAGACTGTGGTGACCACAGCGAGTGACAGGGCGAGCCGCAGCACGGAGAACGCCTCTACCCACGCTCTGGCCGCCCTGACCGAGCGCTTCTTGGCGAACTCGTAGCCTCGTTGCATGTGGATAGAGTAGTCTATACCCAAACCAAGCACGACCGGGGCCACGGCAACCTCGAGAATCGACATTCGCATACCCAGCATAGTGACGATACCGTAGGTCCACACTAGGGACGCGGACAGCCCGAGGAGGGGCGCCGCGACCATCATGAATGAGCGGAAGGCGATTGCCATGAGGGCCACCACCACCATCACGGCGATGAGCAGCAGCCAGACTAGGTTGTCCATCGTGGATTCGTTGATGTCGTGGCTGATTAGATCATCAGAGATTACTCCGTAAGTGAGTGAAGAGTCCTGCCCGAGGGGGTGTTTGTCGGTCAGCATACCCCTGATGGCAGAGGCCTTCTGGCGCCTCTCGTCGTCGCTGATCTCCCCGCTGACCTCGATTACCCACATGGTGCTTGAGGCGAACGGAGTCGGATCTCCCTCGCCGTTGTCAAGCCAGTTACAAACTGGAGCGTAGTCCAGATCCTTGTGCAACATCGCCGAGGCGGCGAACGAGGCCGAGGCAATCGCCTGCTCGTTCCCTATCGCGTCCGAGCATCTCTCGCCCTCGCTGATGGCATCCAGCAGACCCTCCCAATCGGTGAAGTCGTCAAGGCTGCGGCCTTCGTCCCCCCTCTCGTTGAGAGCGCTTTCAAGCATCCCAGCTGCATTGATGTGCGCGACGATGAATCCCCCGTTGGCCTGCGAGAACCCCTCGATACTGTCGAGGTCGTCGGACAGCTGCTGCAGGGCGGCAATCTCGAGGACGTTGCAGGTGGAGTCGTCGCACGAGTTGGTCCCGTCAACACCTAGGTCCAGCGGTTCAACGTGGATGTAGATTAGATGGGGAGATGCCTGCATGACCTCGTCTATTCTGTCCTCGGCCGCATCCGACTCGGACTCGGGGGCGAATGAGGCGATGTCGGTGGTGAATCCGGGGAACTCCAGCAGCACTTGCGCCATGGCGGCGGTGAAGACGACACTCAGCACCACTATGGCTAGGGCGGATTTCTCAAACGCCCTCACCAAGGACTCATGGACCGAGCCCCCATTGTCCATGCCGCGGCCAAAACCACCCCATGTATAACTTAGGCTCTGATTGGACCCCACAGGGTCCAACATGAATATGAAAGCCCTCAAAAGGGAGGGTCCGGTCGGGCGCCTGTCATGCCTATCAAGGTCCTGATGAACGAAGGTCGCGAGCTGAGGCTGCGAATGACAGGGGAGAGTCACACGACCCTGCAGTTGTTCCGCTCCAGACTCAACGACAGCAAGGACGTAGAGTACTCCAACTACTTCCAGAATCACCCCGACCTCGACGAACCCGAACTGTACCTCAGGACAGTCAAGGGCAAGAGCGCCGAGAAGGTTTTCAAGAGCCTTTGCTCCGGTATCTCAAAGGACTTCTCCAAGCTCAAGTTATGAGGCGGTGAGGGTTTGTCCGCAAGCTCTGTGGAGGAGCATCTAGGGCTTACTGGTTGGTCCGCTGACGGAGGCGGAATCGGTGGCTTGCTCAAGGTCAGGATAGAGGATTTCAGGGTCGAGGAGGTCGCCAGCGTCCCAGCACTTGACCCCAAGGGGAGGTTCACTGCCATTCGGGTCACCCTAAACAACTGGGAGACCAACCGGTATCTCAATCGGTTGGCCAAGGCCTGTGGAATCTCTCGCAAGAGGGTGTTCTCCTCCGGGATGAAGGATAAGCGGGCAGTGACCACGCAGACTCTGGTGGTCGATGCACCGCAATCCAAGGTGGAACATGTCGAGATACCTGATACGTCGATCGAGGTTCTGGGTAGGACTCATCAGAAGATAGGGATGAGCGACCACGATGGCAACAGGTTCACAATCACTGTCAGAGGGTGCTGCGACTCGGACGGCAGCCCGATTGACGGCAAGGAGGCCATGCGCAGGGTCAGGGAGCTGCGGTCTAGCATGTCCGAGAGAATGGGGACGGACGCTTTCCCGAACTGGATTGGCCCGCAGAGGTTCGGTGCCACCAGGCCCGTCACCCCCGAAGTCGGCAGGGCCGTCATTGAGGACGATTTTGAGAGGGCCTGCGACCTGTATCTGGGCATGCCCGGGGCCAACTCCAAAGATGACGTTGCAGCGTTCAGGGAGATGTGGAGGGAGACGCAGGATCCCAAGGAGTGCTTGGAGGTAATACCTAGGCACTTGGGATATGAGAGGGGGATTCTGGAGAGCCTAATCAAGAGACCAGACGATTGGCTGGCCGCCTACAAGAGCCTCCCTCCATCGCTGCAGTTGCTGACCATACACTCCCTGCAGTCCCTGACCTTCAATCACGCACTCTCCGGGCGCTTAGTAGGGAAACTATCTCTGGTCGAGCCCGCTTTGGGTGACTTGGTCGCACCGATGCAGTCGAACGGGCGCATCGATGTCTCCAAGATGGCCGAAGTCAGCGAGTCCAATCTCCAGAGGTGCCGACGCAACTGCAGATTGGGCAGGCTGGCCGTCACCGGTCCTCTGCCAGGCAGCAGTTCGGTCATGGCCCAGGGGGAACCCGGCGAGATTGAGCGCCAAGCGCTTGAGAGCACGGGCCTCGAGGATGCCGACTGGCACGTCCCTAGGATTCCGCGCCTGACCTCATCGGGCACGCGCAGGCCGCTCGCAGTTCCATTTCGCTCGTTTTCTGTGGAGGAGGCCCCCGAACTCCCGGAGGGGGGAGTCTCGGAAAAGTGGGATGCGGGCCCGAGTGAGGGAGACCTATGGCATCCGGATGGCGCTAGCCTGAGAATGAGGTTTGAACTACCGCCTGGCACCTATGCAACGGTCCTCATGAGGGAGCTGATGAAGTCCCCACTGGACCACTATTGATTAGAGTCGACCCATCTCAAGGGCCTCTATCTGCCCAACTAGCGGGTCGACGCCCCGGACCTTGTCCTCGAAACCGTCGACGATGCCCTCGCCTTCGCCCAGTACCGCTTGGACCTCGATGAACATCATGCCGAAGGCAAGGGGCTTGATCTCTACCGCTTGGACCTCCTCGAACCCGTCTATGTGGCCGGCTATACTATCGTAGTCTGGGGCTCCCTCGTCCGGCTGATCGAAGGTGACCTTGTACTTCACTACCACGTGCCCCATTGTCATCGTCTCCTCATGGCCCCTGGAATCCACATTCTGTGCAGATGTACTCCACTGCCTGGACTCTACATTGCTCGCTTCGACCGATTGAGTGTCCGCACTCGGGACAGGGGAACGCAGTGCTCTTCTTGTCGACCAGAGGCAGCCCCGAAGAGATACAGATGTCTGCTCTGCGTGGCATCGATGTTCACCGGTGACGCGCCGAACCGCACCCCCCTTTTAGCGTTGACCGAGGTCAGAGGTCGCAACATCCTCGCAGTAGCCTGATTAGGGCTTGAGGACATTTCAAATCAGAATGCCGCCCTCGTTCCATCGATAGCATGAGTGAAGAGGAGTTGATTCTGACGGGTGAACAATCGGACCTGAGCCAGTACGTGACTGACGAGGGCGGGATTTGGAGCCTCAGGCAGCTGGAGAAGGTGAGATCTTGGAACAATATCGAGTACGCTCCAGGGCTATCGGGGAAGAACACACCTTCGACGGGCCTGTCGATGAATCGTGCGTACATTCCCCCTGGAGGGGTCGCCAAGGCGCACATCCACGTCGACTTCGATGTGATGGTATTTCTCCTGCAGGGCAGCGTCCGTCACGAGTATGGGCCCGGTTGCAAGAAGTCCGTCGTTCACAGCGCAGGCGACATGTTCTACATCGAGCCGGGCCTGCCTCACGAGGTGTTCAACTGCTCCGATTCCGAATGGGTGCATGCGGTGGTATCGCGCTCGGATGCCTCGGAGTGGCAGAACATAGAACCATACGATCGGGATTCAGAGTGATTACTCTTCTTCTCTCTTGGCAATACGTCTGAAACCCACCTTCGACTTTGAATCGTCCACATCTTGCTCAATGACGATCCCGAGCTCGGACAGATGCTCCTGCAACTGCTCCATGGCACTCTTGCCACGTCCCCGAGCACGAGGCCGAGGCAACCTGTTCTGGCATATCAGGTAGGTCTCCGAGGAGGCGCTGCGACTGGCTGTGGGGGAGTATCTCTGCACATTGGAGAAGCGATCCGTAGCAGCGCCTACCAAGCCTTCTATGCCAGTACCTTGGAAGATCTTGGTGACGAAACCCCCTCCTGGCGGGATGAATTCCATCGCCGCATCGAGGACTAGGGTCGAGAGCTCTAGCGAGATCGTCTGGTCGGTGTCGTACCGACCGGTCAGGTTCGGCGAGATGTCGCTGACTACGACGTTCAGCTCGCGCCCCTCCAGAATCTCACGTATCCGCGTTATGGTGCCTTCCTCCGTGATGTCGCCGATGATGATGCTGGCACCCTCGACGGGGGACGTGGCCAACAGGTCAACTCCAATCACCAAACCATCCTCACCGACCTCCTCGGCAGCCACCTGGGCCCATCCCCCCGGGTGACAACCGACGTCGAGCACTGCATCGCCCGGGCGGATGATGCCGAAGCGCTCCTGAATCTGCTTGAGTTTGTACGCTGAGCGCGTACGGTATCCCTTTGAACGCGCTATTCTCCTCCAAGCGTCACGCCTGTTGTCTTGGTACCAGCGCTTGCTCATGCGCAGTCCCCGGGCCACGGAGTTATGAAATCGCTCGCGCGCTCACAGACCTATCTCGCCTATCAGTGCCCTCGCAGTATCTCTGATGGCCTGCTCAGACTGCATCCGAGGGGTGAATCCGGTGGAGAACAACGACTCGACATTTAGGGAGGTCTTGGGGACGTCCCCTGCCCAGCCGCGGTCGCCGCCCGTGTATTCAATGGAGACTCCATCAAGCCCACTCTCCTCGACCACTATCTCGGCAATTCTGCTAACCGAGCAGGTGTCTCCGGTCCCGAGGTTGAACAGGTTGACCTCATCGTCGACGGCATCGACTAGGTGCAGCATGGCGCCGACACAGTCCTCGGCTGACATGTACGACTTCTCCTGTCTACCGTCCCCGAGGACCTCTAGGCGAGAGGAATCGTCCTTGAGCTTGTGCACGAAGTCGTAGATGACGCCATGAGTTCCCCTAGGTCCGACGATGTTAGCGAACCTGTGGATCCAGGACTTGGCGCCGAAGGTCCCGCACCAGGCCGTAATCAGCGCCTCGGAGGCCAGTTTGGACGCCCCATACAGGGAGATTGGCAGTATCGGACCGTAGGTCTCCGGGGTGGGCATCTGGGAGGCCTCCCCGTAAACCGCTGAGGACGATGAGAATGAGATTCTGCTCACGCCCTCTAGCCGCATCGACTCGAGGACGTTGTAGGTCGCAATCGTACCCTGTCTGAGGTCCGTGTCGGTGACCGAGGTCCCAAGCCTGATGTCGGGGTTGGCGGCCATGTGATGGACGGTTTCCACTCCCACCATGGCAGACCTCACCGAATCGATGTCCAGCAGATCCCCTCTGACTACCTCGACCACTTCCGAGCCGGAGTGGTGAGAGAGAAACTCCTCACGCCCGCTGCTGAAGTTGTCGAGTACGCGGACGCGCTTGCCCCTTCCAACCAACGAATCTACCAGATGGGAACCGATGAACCCGGCTCCTCCTGTCACCAGTTCCATGGCCGCGCGACCCTAGTCTCAGCCTTGAGTCCATCGGGTCTGCGTCGCTGACACTCAGGCCCAAATGCCTCCTTGCTTGCGCCCACGCACTAGGTATGCGACGACGAGGAAGCCGATCAGGGATAGGTGGGCGATGGTACAGTAGGGGCAGATGTGGGGCGCTCCCTCTACCTGGGTCAGCTCGACGAACACTAGGAAGACTACGAAGGGCACGCCAGCCAGCCCGGCCAGTAGGGAGTAGGTAGTGAAAGAGTCCGCCCACTTCGCATGCATGTCCATCCGCAGGGAGAGGAAGAGAAAGAACAGCAGGCTGAACGACAGCAGTCCGGTTATCCCCCATGGGATGCCGAAGAGGTTGTTCCAATCCGGGTCGCCGATTACGGAGCCGCACTGTATCAGACCCTCGGATGCACACATGGTGGTGTCGCCCGATTCAAGGATCGAGTTGTGGATGGCATAGGTCCAACCCGAAGACAGCAGGCCGACGACAGAGAAGACCAGTCCCGAGTCGAGCATCGTCATCGTGCCCGCCTCGCCTTCCCTTAACCTCGCCCGGACGGCTAGGGCCGTGGCGATGGCAAGTCCAGAGAGGAAGGCAATCAACGGGATGTCCACGGCCATCAGGCACCACCTACCAGACGCTGGATGGCCGTTTCGATGCCCTCCCCGTCGTTCTCGTGCTGCAGCGGGTTCCACGCCACGATTCCGTCCGGCTGAAGCAGTGCGGTGAAAGGGGTCCCCGGGATCTCCCAGTCACCGGTGGTCTTCTCGTTCAGGTCGTCGACGTAGGTCCAAGGATGAGAGTCCCCCGGCCTGTCGGCACAGTCGGAGTTGGTCTTACAGCCGTCGTACGGAGTCTTGTCTCGGAATGCCTCGATTTCCTCCCGGTTGCTCTCGTGCCCTTGGATTCCCAGCTCGACTACGACGGTGACGAAGGTCACCTCATCGCCCCATTGTGAATGCAATTGACTCATCAGCTCGCCCTCGCTCCAGCAGTAGGGGCAATCGGTGTCGATGTACTGGACCACTATCCAATCACCGTCCCCCCCGGGCCCCCAGCTCTTGTTGAACAGGTCGGATAGGCGAAAGTCCACCCAAGTCCCGCCGCTGTAGGACTGGGCTGAAAAGTCGGGCGCCAACTCGCCCTCAGAGGGGCCCACCTTGACCACCGGCGCAAGAAGCATCACTGCCATCAGTATCATGCTGGTTAGCGCGAAGGTAACTAGGGCAGCCGTAAGCCTGACTTCGTCATCCCTCCCCTTGGGCGCAGCCGCACGCCTTCTCCTTGCCATCGATTGAACGCGAGGCACTCATCCCTTTCAGCCATTCGATTTACTGTCTGAACAGCCGTTCCACGGTGAGTCGTTGCGAACGCTTCATTTGGCTCCCGTGGAGGCCCCATGCCGTGGCACCAGCCGAACCGGAGGACAAGTACTCCATCACAGATGGAGTGGACCGCGACGATGAGGCCGCTTTCTGGGAGCGCTTCTTCGATAGGCTCAAGCCCGTTAAGGAGGCTTTCGACGGTGCTCGCAAAGGCTTCGCAGGAAGCTTCGTCGGCGAAGGCCTCGACACAATGGCCCAATTGGTCGATGACGCTGGCGATGCCGCCGATGCAACCGCTCGGAGGACGGCGGAGCTGACCTACTCATCGATACTTAGGAGCCCAGCCAGCATAGTCGTCCTACTACTCCTGCTGACTGCCGTCATAGGTAGGGACGCCATGGAGTTCGAGCACCAAATTAACGGAGACGTCGAGATCTACCTGCCCGACGGGGCCGACTCGACCATCCTGCTGCAGGAGGTCAGGGAGCAGTGGTCAACTGACATCTTCATCCTGTACGTGCAAACGGACAACGCAGCTACTGGCGGTGAGCAAGGCACCGAGAACATCACCAGCGTGGATATACTCAAGCAGATGTCCTGGATAGAGGGGGACGATCAAAATCGCGGTATCGGCGGCTACCAGTCCGGTCTCGACTACAACAAGGAGGACAGGGGATCGATAGACGGTGTCGTTTGGGTCCTGTCGCCCGCGCAGATTATCAAGGAGGCGAACTCGTCCAACTATCGCTTCAACTGCGCCATGGAGAAGTACGCGTTGCCAACGGGTGACAACGAGGACTGCGTCGTATCCTCGCTCAATCCCTACGAAGGCTACTCGATTCCCGAGGGCTCGGGGGCGCAAGAGAGGATAGACCGATTCGTGGAGGATGCCGAGCCCCTGCTCTCCAACTTCGTTCGCGACACGAACAACGACGGTATCTGGGACACAGGGGTCATCATCATGGGCTTGAAGTTCGACATGTCCGAGACCGACATCACGGCTCGTCCGAATCCGAAGGGCGTCACCGAGGAGAACCCCGGGGGGATACTGAGGGATCACAAAGCCTTCATCGTCCATGCCGAGCAGCTCATCTATGAGGAATCGAATCCCTCTGTCTGCGAACTCTGCCAAAGAATCTACGGCAACCCTACCTCGACCATGGACGAGTTCACCTCGACTGACAACCGCAAGGCCATCACCATCACTGGGCTGACTCCGGTGGTACACGACATCTCCGATGCGATATACATCGAACTCGTCGATAGAATGCTCCCCATCAGCATAGTCCTAGTATGCCTTGCTATGCTCCTATTGCACAGGAATCCGAAGGTGATACTCATCTGCGGAGCGCCAATTCTGATGAGTCTGGCAATCACGTTCGGCATCACAGTCATCGCCGACATCATGCTCACACCGATGATAATCTCTGTCGGACCCATACTAGTGGGTCTCGGCGTTGACTACGCCCTGCACCTGACGAACAGGATAGAGGAGAACAGAGTCGAGCTGATTGAGGAACGTCTCGAGATGGCATGGTCGGCCCAGAGGGACGGCTTCCAGACGGAGGATATCGACCCCTGGGATCCCCATATTAGTCTCACAGCCACGGTCAGGGCAGTCATGACGACCGGTCACGCCATCTTCCTGTCCGCACTCACCACCCTCGTCGGATTCAGTGTACTCAGGTGGCCTAGTCTAGTTCCCATAGAGCCCATGAGGACGGTAGGGACGACACTTCTGCTGGGAATATCGACCACTTTCGTGATGTCAATGCTGTTGGTCCCCGCGCTCGTGCAACTCCTGAGGTACAGGAAGACGAAGTCCAAGGCTTTCGACGAACTGTGGCAGAAGGTCGGGGAGATTCCGATTAAGGCCACCGTGCTGGTAATCTTGGTAACCGTCGCCCTCACCATTTGGGGGGGTGCCATATTGGAGGAGGAGCTCGGCAAGGGGATAACCGGCGCGTCCGAGGAGGTGCCTCCAGGTCTCGAGTCCTATGAGACCCTGAGAGAGTACAGCTACGTCTTCGACGGTGGGCAGACGAACATGTTCATCGTCGATGCTACCCAGAGGGGAGCCCAGAATGGAACCGCGCCTATACGCGACTTACCTATTCTGGACGCTATCGAGATAATGCAGGTCGACAAGGTTGACCAGGTGGCGAATACCACTACAGTCAGCCTAGTGACCATCCTGAAATCCATACACGTCGATGTCGAAGTCGGCGACTTGGAGATCTACGACCGCAGTCTTTGGGAACTCCTGCACGACGAGTGCTGGGACGAGGCGACCAACCCATTGCGCCCGGACTGCTGGGCCTATGTAGCGACCAGCCGCGAGGACATGGTGAACGTGGCCTTCGACACGCTATCGCCGGAGGTCCGCTCGATGCTAATGAACGCCGAGCAGGGGACGGGCGAGACCAAGACACTAGTGTATGTCAACCAGCCCTACCTGAATCTGGCCGACGCGAGTTCCCTGCGGGATGCGATTGACAACTTCCTGACAGGTCAGGGGTGTGAGTCAGCCTGGGAATGCCAAGGACTTGCGGTCCAACAGGTGTTCAACTCGTTGTTGACCGGTGGCCTGCCGGTCTCGATAGACGTCAACGATGGAGTGCACGAGGCTCAGTCCGAGACCACCGTGGCCACCATGATTATTCTGCTAATCGTGATGGCATTCCTGTTCCGCTCTCCCCGTTTGGCCTTCTTCACCATGATTGCAGTAGGGGTCGTGGTGGTATGGCAGCCGCTGCTAATGCGCAGCGGTGGCGTCAACGTCAACTTCTTCACCGCAATGGTGGGGACGATAGTATTCGGCATAGGAGTGGATGATTCCATCCACATCGTGGATCGGATCAAAGACGAGGGTGAGACGCCCGCTGGCATTGTAAAGTCGGTGGCTAGGACCGGGCAGACCATCTTCGAGACCACCACTACGACCTGTGCAGGCCTCGCTGCAGGGCTTTTCGTAGCCATACCCGGGCTGCAGAATTTCTTCGTTCTGATGATGCTGCTACTCATCTTGGCCCTGCTGACCAGCTCGATACTGCTGCCAGCAATGATAGTCGCCTACCACGAGTTCGGCCATAGGATCACTCGCGGCGAGTCGTGGTTGGACTACGAGCAAAGTGGAGTCATATCGCCCGAGGCGGTGTTAGACGCAGTCATCGAATAGCGCACGCTACGTCTAGGGTGGCGAGGGTGCAGGGAGTAAGCCCCTTTCTGTTCACCTTTCGGCTGGTTGCATTCAACTATGCGTCCTACCCGGTCCTGTCGATGCCTTACGGACCTGCTTGGACTTGCTCCGGCGGGGTTGCTCGTTCCAGCCGCGTTCAGGAAACCTCCCCCTTACGGGTTCACAGTGCGCCTGGCGCGGTTCGTTTCTGTTGCAGAGCCGGCCCTCCCGGACCTCCGACTTGCGTCGGACCACCTGCATCGCGGAGAGGGGACTTTCCTCAGTGTCGTACACTGTCAGCGACCCTCCTGCTCCCTCACACCCATGGGCGCAGGTGCCTCGCATGAACCTCTCGGTCGGGCAAATGCCCCTGTTCGGACCATGTTCACGCTCGGAAACGATGATGCGCGACACACTCCCAGCAGGCATCGTGGACGAGGTCGAGGCGCTCAAGCGCGAGGCCGGAATAGCTGCCTGCTCCTTCGTCAGAGGCGGCATGACGCTGGGACTCGGGACCGGCTCCACGGTCCGCTACACGGTTCTGGAGATAGGGCGCATGATTTCAGAGGAAGGCCTCGATGTGGTGGGCGTCTCCACAAGCGAGGCGACCAGGGAACTCGCCGAGGGCCTCGGAATCCCCTTGCTGGAACTTGAGGATGCGGGCCGAATCGACCTCACGATAGACGGCGCGGACGAGTTCGACCCCGATTTCCAACTGATCAAAGGTGGTGGAGGAGCCCTGACTCGAGAGAAGAGGGTGGCTGCCGCATCCGAGGCCATGGTCGTGGTGGCGGACGACCGCAAGCAGGTACCTATCCTCGGCCGATTCCCCCTGCCTCTCGAAGTGAGAGCTACCGATGTTAGTGCCGTCAGGGAGGAACTGTCCTCAATC
The DNA here is from genome assembly GCA_030748335.1 of Candidatus Thalassarchaeum sp. GTDB lineage: Archaea > Thermoplasmatota > Poseidoniia > Poseidoniales > Thalassarchaeaceae > Thalassarchaeum. The sequence goes on from JASMMD010000002.1 coordinate 44,389, forward strand.
TGCCCCGGGCAGGTGAGCCTGCGCGGGGGCAGAGACCCCTATGTGACCGACAACGGCGGGCACATCCTAGACTGCGAGTTCGGACCTACAATCTCGGAACCACTCGACCTCGAACACAAGATCCTCTCAGTCGAAGGTGTCGTCGAGGTGGGGCTATTCGTCGGCATGTGCGACGCAGTAGTGATGTCGACCCCGTCAGAGGTACTCACGATGGTGAAGCGAGGCGGAAGGCTGGGCTGAGCAGCCGCTCCGTCGCGGTTATAGAGTGGCGTCAATTCGCATCACTGGGTCTGTAGCTTAGTCAGGTAGAGCGACGGGCTCTTAACCCGTCGGCCGCGGGTTCGAATCCCGTCAGACCCGCCATCTGAGACCCTCTCGGAATCGAGGTTTTTAACCGATGAGCGTGCCAGTTCGCGGCAAGGGGCGAGCCAATGGGCAAACAGCACTGGGTCGGCGAGGTGAGGGCTGGGACCCACGACGGGTCCGAGGTCGAGTTGAAGGGCTGGATCCACAGGTCGCGTGGCTCGAACAAGATATGGTTTCTCGTGCTTCGAGATTCGACAGGCGTGGTGCAGTGCGTGGTTAAGCGCGAAGACGTCGGTGACGACGCGTTTGAGAGCCTCAGCACCGCGCTCATAGAGTCAAGTGTGATTATCCGCGGAACTGTCGAGACAACCGACAGGGAGCACAGGCACGAGGTCCTTGTCAGCTCCGGTGAGGTCGTAGGCCCAGTCAACCCCGAGCGCCCCTTCCCAATCACTGAGTCAGCCATGTCAGAGGCAGATGGAGGTCAGACCGAGTTCCTGCTTGACAATCGCCACCTGTACCTGCGCACCGGTCGGATGACCACCATGATGAAGCTGCGTTCCACCGTCTTCGGGGCGATACACTCCTATTTCAGGGACCGAGACTTCATCGAGTATCAGGCCCCCAACTTTGTCGCCGGGGCCGTCGAGGGTGGCAGCACCCTGTTCGAAGTGCCCTACTTCGACCGCAAGGCGTACCTCACGCAATCATGGCAGCTCTACGCCGAGGCCGCCATGCCCGCGCTAGAGCGTCTGTACACCATGGCACCTTCGTTCCGGGCCGAGAAGAGTCGCACCAGAAGGCACCTGACGGAGTTCTGGCACGCTGAGATGGAAGTGGCTTGGGCCAGCAACGCCGAGATCATGGAGTACGGCGAAGGGGTGGTCAGGCACATCTCCAAGACCCTTCTCGACGAGAGATCGGATGAACTGTCTGAGCTCGGCCGGGACCTAGACACTGTGGCATCGTACGCCGACAGCGAGTATCCACGCATGAGGTACGACGAGGCCATCGAAATTCTTCAGGGCAAAGGGGTCGAGGTGGAGTGGGGTCAGGACCTAGACTACTCAAAGGAAAAGGTCCTGACTTCCGACTTTGAGGTGCCACACTTCCTGACTCACTACCCTAGGGTGGCCAAGCCGTTCTACCACCGCCCCGACCCAGACGACGCGAACTACGTGCTCTGCCACGACCTACTCGCACCCGAGGGTTACGGGGAGATTATCGGAGGCGGCGAGCGCACTTGGTCCGAGACCGAGATTCTTGACAGGATAGAGGAAGAGGGCACCCCTCGCGAGCCATACGAGTTCTACATTGACATTCGACGCTACGGTGGCGTGCCTCACGGCGGATTCGGCCTCGGCGTCGACAGGGTCTGCGCATGGCTGTCAGGAGCAGACCACATCCGCGAGGTCATCCCGTTCCCGAGGGACAGTAGAAGGGTCACGCCGTAGGCGTGCCTCGGCGAATCACTCATACGAAGGCGACGCCCAGCCCGTGCCATGGCAGAGGGCTGGCGCGACCTCGACCTCGCAAATCCGACCGAGGAGCATGCGATGCTGCGTGACATGGTCCGCAGCTTCGTCAGCGACGAGGTCGAGCCCCAGGCACTCGAGCACGATCGCGATGAGAGATTCAACATCGAGTTGTTCCGCAGGCTGGGCGAGCAAGGTATCCTCGGGATATCGGTTCCGCCCGAGTATGGCGGAGGAGGGATGGATGCCACCGCCGTGGCCATCATCAACGAGGAAATCTCCTACTCCGACCCCGGGCTCTGTCTGGCATACCTCGCTCATGACCAGCTCCTCGCCAACAACCTCGCTCACAACGGTAGCGACGAGCAGAAACAGCGGATACTACCCAAGCTATGTAGCGGCGAGTGGATTGGCTGCATGGCGATGAGCGAGCCGGGATACGGGACTGATGTATTGGGCATGCAGACCAACGCAGAGCAGCGCGAGGACGGCTCATGGGTCATCAATGGCCGGAAGATGTGGATCACCAACGGCACCACCGACGAAGAGGGCACACCGGCTGACGTGGTCTGGCTGTACGCCCGCACTGGCACTGACGCCAAGGGGAGGGCCGAGGTCACTACCTTCATCGTAGAGAGAGGCATGCCCGGGTACTCGGTGGGTCAGAAGATCGATGACAAGTTGGGAGTGAGGGCCAGCAACACCGCCGAGCTGGTGTTCGACGACTGTGTGGTCCCGGCCGGCAACGTCGTGGGCAAACCCGGGGAGTCGATGATTCACATGATGAGAAACCTCGAGCTCGAGAGGCTCGGCCTCGCAGCGATGGGTGTAGGGATAGCGAGGCGATGCCTGTCTGCGATGAACAGGTACGCCAGCGAGAGGGAGGCCTTTGGCAAGCAAATCCGCGAGTTCGGTCAGATTCAGCGCCACATAGGCGAGTCATGGGCCGAGTACAGGGCGATGCGAGCCTATGTCTACGAGACCGCCCGCAGGATCGACCTTTCCAAGGCAGGCAACAGGCTGGATTCTGACGGAGTCAAGCTATTCGGTACATCAGCGGCAAAGAACATTGCAGACAGGGCCATCCAGGTGATGGGCGGCTACGGCTACGTTGGCGAGTACACGGTTGAGAGGCTTTGGCGGGATGCCAAGCTGCTCGAGATCGGCGGCGGCACCCTTGAGGGTCACCAGAAGAACATCACTAGGGACCTCGCTGAAGACTCTAGCGCGATTGACGGCTAGTGGTAGTCCCGGGAGGATTCGAACCTCCGTCACCGGGACCAAAACCCGGTATGATGGACCACTACACCACGGGACTCCGAGCCAATGCTGACGAACCCCCGCTATTGATTTGACGGGACATCCAGCCGACACTATCAAAGGTTCTCGGAGTGCCCTTCAAGCATGCGTCAGCGTACAGCGTCTGCCCTGATGTTGCTGTTGCTGTTGTCATCCCTCTCGGTTGGCATGGCCTCAGCCGACTTCTCACAAGCACGTATTCCCAGCATCATAGATGCTGATGATGCTGGGATTAGCGATTATAGTCAAGACTTCCAGAGCGGTTCTCCATGGGTCGAATCGAGTCTATGGGAGAGAGTTGATTCGGGAGTGGATCAAGTCAGAGTGACTGCCATTACTCGCTCTTTGGGCACACTCAATCAGTGGCAGCACGACAACGGCGCAATAGAGGAGCAAAAGCCGGCCAAGAGAGGAGAGATCCTGATTGCTATCGACCCAATTGATGAACAGGTAGACCACAGGACTTTCTGGATGGATGCTCGTATATTCCACAAGTTGACGGGAGTTCCTGGTGTGATCGCTATATTGGACGCCGAGAAGGCACCCGAACCATATGACACGATGCCTTTCGAGTCCCCTCCTGGATTCGAGCCTGAGTCGGTGCGCAGCGGTGAGATTCACGGCGCCAACGACGCCTGGGAGAGGGGCTACGCCGGGGAGGGCATGGTGGTGGCCATAGCAGATACGGGAGTGGACTTCGGTCATCCCGACCTGAATGGTACCCAAGCGAGGGTCACCGACCCCAAGTCGCCGTACGAGGGCTGGCCGCTGATGTTCGACCACAACAGCATGTACTACTGGCTGGTCTACGGCGAAGCTTACCCCACTAGAGGGACTTGGTACGCAGACACCTCGCAGATCGACTACGACAACAACACCGATGGACTACTCGACGATTCCGGTTACAACATCACCGGCGTCAACGCCTCCCTATCCGGTGCCTACCACCTTGGTGAGCACCCCGATTGGAGGCTGATTGACAAGGCGGGAGGAGACGTCCCGATACTGGTGGTTGACGACAGGGTCTCAGGGCTCTACGAGACGGTGTATCCCGACATCAACCGCGACGACGACTTCTCGAACGACGTGCCGATGCGTCCGGGAGAGGAGACGGCTGGACTCGACACCGACGGCGACGGTCTATGGGACATCTCGGGAGGCCTTGTGTACTGGGTCGCCGATGGTGCCAACGGGGTGCCGTACACCGACACCTACGCAGCACGTCACGGTTATGCTAACCGAATACCGGGAGCGGGCAACCTGACTCTGTTCATGATAGAGTCCGGCAGCCACGGGACGCTGTGCGCCAGCGCGGTGTCCGCCCAAGGGGTCGTCAGTGACGGCAAGGTCCTCGGGATGGCACCCAACGCCACCATATCGTCGATAGGCAACCACTACTCCGGAGGTCATGCGCTCGACGGCTGGCGCTTCATCGCCGAAGGCTACGACGGCATCACAATCACCCAGGGCGACCAGCCTCACATCGGCTCGTTCTCCTTCGGCTACTCATCGATTGACGAGGCCGGCGCTGACGGATACTCCCTCTACCTCGACTGGCTCACACGCGTCTACAACGACAACGCATCGTACTCCGTCGCGATAGGTAACGGTGGGCACGGATTCGGCACCGCGAAGGTTCCCGGGGCTGCTCACGGCATCTTCTCAGTAGGTGCGTTCAGCAGCCGCTCCAGCGATTCATGGGGCCAGAACGCCCCATGGTCCAACCGCGGCCCTAACGTGGTAGGCAGGATGGACCCTGACATCGTCTCAGTGGGGTGGAGCGCCACTGGCGACATCCCACTGAACCAGAGGAACAACGCCAACTCCGCGTGGGGCACTTGGGGTGGGACCAGCCTAGCGACCCCGATAGCCGCTGGCCTGATGGCCCTCGTTGCCCAGGCCTGGCAGCACAACCTCGGATACCATCCCGGCTCACAGGAGTTCAGGGACTTCGTACTCTCGACTTCGGACGACAGGGGGTACGAACCATTCGTCCAAGGTGGTGGCTGGTTCAACGCGTCAAGGGCGACGGCGACCCTCGACGGCGCCAACGGCACTTGGTGGGCAAGCCCAGCACAGTGGAACAGCGGCACCTTCCAAGGGAGTCATAGGGACGCCAACATCAACCTGATGCGTCCCGGGCAGACCCAAGATGTCGCTCTTGAGTTCGAAAACTACGGAGATACCGATGTCATGCTGAGGTTCACCCCTACAGCGTTCGAACCTCTGGAGCACACCGTGCTGGTGTGGGAGAGCCTAGGCAACGGAAGTGAGGACGGGGCCAACGACACTTGGGATGGTCACCAAGGCGACCGACCTGACCTGCTGATTCCACTGCACATCTCCAACAGTACCGAATACAGGCTACCGGTAGACACCTTGCAACTGAGGGCGAGGGCGACCATCGAGTACTCAGCTTTCGACGAAAATCAGGACAGGAGTTCCGAGGAACGGGTATTCCTGCAGGTATACCGATGGAGCGACGACGACGAAGATGGCATCTACGTCGAGGACTTCGACAACGACTCGATGGTGGACTCCGACGACTGGACTGAGTCGGGAGAGCTCGACGAGGTGACCTACTGGTGGAGCAATGGGCCAAATGCCGAAGTCAGGGTCGGGCTGCCCTTTGAGGATGCCAGAGACGGCCTCTTCCTAGGAATATGGAACCACAACGGGCACCTCTCCGACGACCCAGTCAGAATCGAGGTGGACTGGACCGCCTTCGGCAGCACCGGCGACGATTGGATAACCCTACCATCCACCACCGTGATTCCCGCGAACGATTCAGTCTCCACCCAGATGACGGTATCCGTGCCCGCCGATGCACAATCAGGCCTGCACCAGCATGGCGTACTCATCGAGTCGTTCGAGATCGATCAAGGCGGTAACCTGACCACGCCGGTACCGCAGAGGAACTGGACACTCCCCGTCGTAACCAACGTCCCCTGGAACGGCCCTTTCTCCCTCGATGCTAGGCCACTGGACGGCAATGTCTCAAATCAGACCCTGTACGACGAGGCTTGGATTAGCGGGGCCACTAGGTGGAACTGGAGGGCAGAGAGTGGCGACTGGCGCTTCCTCTCCGTCGAGTGGCCCGAGGAGTGGGACACCGGAGGAACGGCCATACTCGACGTCGACTGGGACGACAACCCCTACACCGACGTCGATGTACTCTGGCTCTCCGAGATGCCGCACGGGTACGCTGAGGACGACCCAGGGGCATACGGCGACTCGACCTTCTTCATCGAGTCGCGCTCCACCAACAATCACGCGGGCAGCGGTTCGCACAATTGGGGCACTTACACCGGGACCTCCCGGGAGATGTTCGCTGTCCCGGCCGAGCAAGGAGTCCACCAGATGGTGCTCCACACCGCCTTGCACGGAGTCTCGACCAACGACAACCCGCTCAACGTCTCCGTGGGATACATCGCCGCTGAGGAGTCCGGCTTCGAGCGGGTGGTAACGGATTGGGCTGAAGGTAGCGGGGTGGATGCAGTCCACGTGGTGTCCACCGTGCCACTGAGCGTCGACTCGGTGTCAGCCTTCGGATGGAGCCAACCAGCTCACTTCGACAACGAGACCGCCTTCCAAGATGTCTCCGGTGACAAGATGACGGCCTCATGGTGGCACAACATGACGGTGGAGAACTCCACCGAGCTCAACATCAAGATGAACGCTCACGAGGACTCAGACCTAGATTTGTTCCTGTTCCGCGACTCAAACGGTGACGGCTCCTTCTCGTCAGGAGAGGAGGTCGCACGCTCGTGGTCCGGCTCTTCTGCCGAGTCGATACGCATAACCGATCCCGAGGACGGCTTCTACTCCGTCGCAGTGCACGGCTACTCGGTGCCTAGCGGAACGGTCCAGTTCTGGATAGACATCGAGGTCGTAGGGGGGGACGACCTGGTGATAACAGACCAGTTCTCACTTAGCCCGGTCGAGATTGACTCGATATGGCCGAATGGTAGCGACACCCTAGCAGGGCAGGTTCCCGTCTCGGCACTGCAGGTAAACCTAGAGTTCGACAGGCCAGAGACAGCAGGAGTCTGGATGGGCTTCATCGATATCACCGTCGAGGGCGATATCAGCCTGCGTCTGCCATACACCTACGAGTTGGTGGAGCTAGACCCCGAAGTCGGCTTCGAGGTACCAACTAATCTAACCCAGACGAACTCCGTTGTCCCAGTGCGTCTGCATGCCCTCGACATTGGCATCGGCTTCCGACTCGACGACCTCGACTGGGAGGCGGCCGACCAAGGCACGAGCATCCCGGACGCCGATTTGGTCGAGGCCATCGACACGCTCGGCGCGCACCACAACCTGACCGAGATCTGGAACAGTGGCAATCACTTCGCGATGCCCGAGAACGTCAGCTTCAGGGAGGTCTGGGTCAACGCCACCCTGCCTACTGTCGAGCAGTGGCACGACTATCGAGCCGTCCTGACTGATATCTCGAACAACTCCGCCGAGACATACCTGTCTGTGGCCTACGATGTGACAGCGCCAGCCCTAGTCCTTTCCAACATCCCGTGGATAACCAACGAAGGAAATCTCACGTTCACCGTCCAGAGCGAGCCCGGGGCGAGCCTGATGCACTCGGGCAACCCGGTCGAGCTGGACGAGGGAGGTAACGCCGTCGTGAACATAGGTCTGACCGAGTCCGAGGCCAGATCGAATGCTGACACGGCTTTCTACCACGTGCATGGGAGCAGCGTTTTCGACTTAGTAGTCAGCGATGTTGCCGGCAACTCGTTGACTAGGGTGTTCACGGTGGTGTACGACCCGAATGCGCCTGCTGCTGAGTTGCTCGGCGCCACAGACCAAGCGGGGTACCAATACTCGCCCTCGCAGATTTCGACTCCGGTTAACATGAGCGAGGGCACGCTCACAGCATCCATCCCGGTCGACATCCGCGACTGGTGCCTGCGGATTTCCGCACTCAACTCGCCGCACCAGTCCGAGCAATGTGAGTCAGAGCAGATGATACCTCAGGCCGTCCTCGAGGACGAACCTGGGCAAACTAGCGCCGTGGTCCAGTACCAGATTGACACGACGGAACTGCCCGATGGGGACTACCTAATCTCTCTCGAGATGACCGACTGGGCCAACAACACGGCCACGCAAGAATGGCCACTGGCCCTCGATCGTACCGTGCCGATAGTCGAGTGGGAGATCAGCCCGGGCACCGAGGAGGCGTTCTTCGACCACAGGCAAGGCCTCTCGTGGTTGTCCAGCGAGGAGGTGCACGTGCGCTTCACCATCGACGGCGTCCTCGTCAGTGAGCGTACAGCCACGACCAGCGGGGAACTGTTCGAGCTGAACCACACCGGGATGCACGAGGTCTGCATGGAGGCCGTCGACCTGACCGAGCCTCAGGAGAACGACAATAGGTTCCTAGAGTGCCGGAGCATGCTACTGGACTCCTCGATATACAGCACGCACGTATCAGCCGGCTGGGACGGTGGCCTGATGGCGGTGGATCAGGTCGAGGCAATCCTGCAGAGAGGGCCTAACCAAGAGATATGGTGGAGCAGGGACGGCTCGGAGGACAGGTACCTAATCGAACCGGGTGCGAGCGTGGTCACCATCACGTTCGACCTAGTCGAGGGTGAGAACCAGTTCCTCGTGGAGATTCACGCCCTAGACCACGTTGATGAGTACTCGCTGTCCATAGTCAGGGACACCACACCGCCGGTGTTGAGTTTCTCCGAGGTTGCCAATCGCACCACTCCACTGGCCATCACCCGCGTAGTCAGCGGCATCTGCGAGCGGGGCGCAACGGTGATGCTGTGGACTGAGGTCGAGTCAGTCGAGTTCGTTTGCGAGCAGAGCGAGCAGTTTGAGGTCCACATAGCCATAACCGAATCACCGGGCACCCACGTCATCGACGGACTCTCAGTGGATGCTGCGAACAACCAGCACACCCACTCGATAGTGGTGGTGGAGCAGGAGTGGATTGACTGGGCCATCGAGGATGCGCGCAACTCGGGCCCGATGCTGTGGTGGTTCTCCCTCGCTGTGATAGTCGCCCTGCTGGCCATCGCGGTCCCCACCACGGTCCTACGCAGGCGCCGCGCGCACAGGGAGATGATTGAGAAGCAAGGTCCAGACCTTGATTCCATCATGTCCGAGATTGAGGAGTCTAGCGAGTCGATTACAGCCGGATTGGACGACGAACAGGCTGAGTAAGGCTCATGCCCCTCCGTACACACGACTGCGTGTGGAGATTAGCAGCATAGCCGTCTTGGGTGCCGGACAGATGGGCAACGGCATCGCCCAAGTCGCGGCCTGCGCGGGTTATGAGGTGACCATGATAGACATCGAGCAGCGCTTTGTCGATCACGGCATGGCTTCGATTGAGTCGTCGCTGGCCAAGCTAGTGTCCAAGGGCAGGATGGATGAGGAAGCCGCGAAAGTCGCGCTCTCGCGCGTGCGCGCCAGTACTGATAGGAGTGAAGCAGGGGACAGCGACCTGGTGGTCGAGGCCATCCCCGAGATCCCCGAGCTGAAGTTCTCCACGTTCTCAGAGCTGGATACCATCTGCAAGCCAGAGGCCATACTCGCCAGCAACACCTCTAGCATCAGCATCGACGACATCGCCGCATCGACCAAAAGACCTGACAGAGTCATCGGGATGCACTTCATGAACCCGGTCCCGATAATGAAACTGGTCGAGATTATCAACGGCTCGCAGACCTCGCCAGAGGTCAACGCAGCAGTGGTCGAGGCTGCTGAGAGGATGGGCAAAACGGCACTGTCCTGCAACGACTCGCCGGGCTTCGTCAGCAACAGAATCCTGTGTCCGATGCTCAACGAGGCTATCCTGACGCTGCAGGAGGGGGTGGCCGAACCTGAGGCCATAGACGGCATCATGAAGCTCGGCATGAACCACCCTATCGGGCCGCTCGCACTGGCCGACCTGATTGGCCTGGACACCGTGTTGCACATCATGAACGTCCTGTACGAGGGAATGGGCGACGACAAGTACGCACCAGCCCCGCTGCTGGTCGAGATGGTCGAACAGGGAAAACTAGGGCGAAAGAGCGGTCAGGGATTCTACTCTTACCATTGATTCGACCCATAGGTAAGGTGCATTTTCCACACCAACAATCAGTGCCAAAGTTCAAGCCTACTCGCATGGCCCTTAGGCCATGACCAGCCGGGGCGCTGTTAGAGCATTGGTCGCACTACTTGCGATCTCCTGCCTGTCCGGACTGGTGGTGGCGAACGATGCTGGTACTGGTGGCGATGCCGGTGACACCCTTTCCACGGCCGCCTGGCTTTCTGCTTCGAACGGCACCTACTACGGAAACCTGACCTCTGGTAGCGACGACAACGACTACTACGGAGTTAACATGTCGACCGACACCGGCATTGCGGTCGGTCTGACATCCCCTTCCGGAGCCGATTTCGATCTGATGCTGTACACCTCGTCCGGGGGCACGATAGACTCCAGCTACTCGACATCGAGTTACGACAGTGTATCCTCCAACGGGACCAATGTCAGTGGAACCACTGTTTACATCAACGTCGACCGTTGGAGCGGCTCGGGCCAGTACACCCTGCAGATCTGGATATTCACGGTCACCCCGCCTCCAACCCAGAATGACGCAAACACCGGTGGCGATGCTGGCGACACATATTCTACTCCGACGGCCCTAAGTGGTACGAATGCGACGTACTACGGCTACGTCGACGCTAGTACCGACGAGTTCGATTACTACAGCATCCCTGTACCATCCTACCACCGTATCAACGCTAGCGTATCCTGGAACACATCCAGTACCACCCTCCACCTCCACCTGTACGACGAGAACGGATACTACCTTCCAGGCGGACAGGGCTTCAACAGCACCTCCCCTAACACAGTCACAAGCGGCAATTCTTCAGTTGGTGGGACAAATGTAACTCTGATGGTTAGGGCATGGGTTGGTGATGACGACTACACACTAATCCTCGAGTTCGACAACATTTCCTATGCCCCCACCTACAATCAGAATGACTCGGGAACAGGCGGTGATGCCTCCGACGACTACAACAATCCCACTGGAATCATCACCAACATAGGCCAGAATGACTTCACCGGTTGGGCTTCCAACGCCGACGACCCAGTCGACGAGTACTCGGTGGACGTCCCGGCCGATTACGGCATATCTGTCAGCGTCTCCTTCGACACCGGCGAGGCCAACTTCGACGTAGCTCTGGCCTTGATGCCGAATCCAGCGAGCAACATCATCGATACATCCCAGACGTTCAGCAGCCCTGAGGCAGTCACATCCAACGGCACCTATGTCGGAGGAGAAACGGTTCTGATTGAGATATACGCCTCCTCGGGCGAGGGCGAGTACTACATGACCATCTGGATTTTCACCCTCGATGCAGACGGCGATGGCTTCTACGACGAGGACGAAATCACTTGCGGATCCGACCCGAATGACGCGGCTAGCGTACCTCAGGACACCGATGCGGACGGTATCTGCGACGTCATGGACGACGACGACGATGGCGACGGTTATGATGACGCCAACGACTCATTCCCGCTCGACAACAGCGAGTGGGAGGACACCGACAATGACGGTATAGGCGACAACTCGGACGACGACGACGACGGCGACAGCTGGACCGACTCGGATGAGTACCAGTGCGGAACCGACCCACTGGACTACAACAGCCAGCCTACTGACACCGATGCCGATGGGACGTGTGACGTCGTGGACGACGACGATGACGGTGATGGCTATCTTGACAACTCCGACGCATTCCCCCTCGATGCGTCCGAATGGCTGGACACGGATGGCGACGGCATCGGCGACAACGCTGACATCGACGATGATGGGGACGGCTTCAGCGACGCCATCGAGGCCACCTGCGGTTCCGACCCACTGGACGCCAACTCGCTGCCCCTTGATACCGATCAGGACGGCTCCTGCAATGCAGTTGACGGGGATGACGACAACGATGGTTACGCCGATGTCACTGACGCCTTCCCACTGGATGCCGGAGAGTGGGTAGACACCGATGGTGATGGCATAGGTGACAACGCCGACGGCGACGACGACGGCGACTCAGTCCCTGACATCGGTGACGCATTCCCGCTCGACAGCTCCGAGTGGGACGATAACGACGGCGACGGTGTCGGCGATAATGCCGACCTCGACGACGACAACGACGGCTGGTCGGACTCCGACGAGACGGAGTGCCAGACCGACCCATACTCTTCTTTCAGTGTCCCGGACGACTTCGACGATGACCACATCTGCGACCGCGTTGACCCGGACGACGACGGCGACGGGACCGACGACACATACGACATGTTCCCGTTCGACGCGACTGAATGGGAAGACCTCGACTTTGATGGCACGGGCAACAATGCGGACACAGACGACGACGGTGATTCCTGGTCGGACCTCGAAGAGCCGAACTGCGGAACCGACCCCTTGGATGCCAATTCGTACCCAGATGACTTCGACGCCGACCGGATCTGCGACCCGCTTGACCCCGATGACGACAACGATATGGTCCTCGACATCAACGACGCCTTCCCGTTCGATCCCAGCGAGACCAAGGACACCGACGGTGATGGCAAGGGTGACAACTCGGACACCGACGATGACGGCGACGACTGGCCCGACAGCGTCGAGATCCTGTGTCAAACCGAGCCTCTGTCCAGCACTTCTGTCCCTATAGACACCGACGGCGACGGCTCGTGCGACGTGATTGATGCGGATGACGACAACGACGATGTGGGCGACTTGAACGATGTCTTCCCACTCGATTCCACTGAATGGGAGGACCGCAACGGCGACGGGCTGGGAGACAATGCCAACCCTCTGTCGCTGGTCGATCACATGAAGCTCAATCCACTGATGACAGCCCTGATCGTGCTCGTCATCCTAGCGGCCATAGGTGGCTCAGTGGCTTTCACCATGGGCCGCCGCAAAGGCCAGTCCGACGAGTCCTGGAAAGACGACGACTATCGCAGGTACAGCGAGCCGATGGCAGAGCCAGAGGCTCCAGAACCTCCTGAGATTCCTCCCGAGCCACCGGAAATACCCCCTCTACCTCCCGAGATGCCTCCCGAGGAAGCACCTGAGGAGCCCATAATCGAGGTCGCAGAGCCTCCTAGCCTCACTGAGCCCGAGCCAGAGGTCGAGGAAGAGGCAGCCATTCCTCCACCGCCTTTGATGCCACCCAAGGCCGCCCCGCCGCCCCCACCGGGCTTCGAGGACGCCGTCCCAGGCGCTTCTTCTCTTCCGATTAGGGTCGACAACTGGGAGGATCTGCCCGACGGAGGCGACTACGTTCAGACCGAGCCGATGCAGTATGTCGGTGAGGAGTGCGGTGTGTGGGTCAGGCAGGACGATGACAGTTGGATTCAGCAGGAGTCGTAGATAGTGGCTGATAACAACATGCTTATCGGCCAAACATCCTCATTACACTCTCTCAGGGATGTTTTTTCGAACATCACCCCTTTAGGGGGTGGAATGAGCATGTGGCGGCATGATTATATCACTTACATGGCCTGATGCACGTTAGTGACACCCATGAATGAGAACGCCCCACGTTCAATCTGTCTAGCCATACTAATGATTGCGTCCATCGCGCTACCGCTGCTCGATGCCCAGATGGATCCTCCCGAATTACGCGATAACGAGGTGAAAAAGGAGGGGACCATCAATGGTGGTCAATGTTCAGGCCATGACGCCTGTCGTGGCACTGATGCTGGTAGATA
>JASMMD010000030.1 GCA_030748335.1 Candidatus Thalassarchaeum sp.
TCGGCTTGCCCCGGATAGCCCATGTGAAGAGTAGGGTCGAGTAGCACCATGGGTAGAGGGCTAATCCTGTCAGTAAGATGGCGACGAATCCCATCCCCCAATTGATGGGCCCTCCATGGTGATTACCGTCGTAGAGGGTCATCTCCCACGCTCCTGGGACGCCCCAGATAGCGAGGGCGAAGGCAACCCAAGGCCATCCTAAGACCATCACGACGCAAGCGGCCTTGAACAGCCCGGAGTCAAACTTGTTTTCTTTGCTGACCTTCACGTATTCACCACCTGCTCGGGCCTGAGAGGGTTTGTCTGCCTTGTCGTAGGGTGACACGGAATTGCGGTGGGGACTGTGGATAAGGCATTATCCTACATTCTAGAAGCAGCGTATTCTACTGCATTGTGGAAAATTGCCATACCCTCGCCCTCGCCGTGCTCAGTGTCCTCTCTCGTCCATGTTGCTCCTAGCCAAGTCGAGTGGTTGGCCTCCGGATGGGGCATCAGGCCGAACACGAGGCCGGAGGGATCGCAAACACCGGCGATGTTTCTCCAGCTCTGGTTAGGAGAGACTGGGTATGGTAGAACCTCGTCGCTGACACCGGGGTACTCAGTGGATGGATCGACGTAGCGGGCGGCGAGTTGGCCTGATTCAGCCCACTGATCGAGCAGGGTCGGGTCGTCGGTGACAAACTTGCCCTCTCCATGGCGCACCGGCACGCGCATACGATTGATTCCCTTGGTCCAGATACACGGGCTGTCGGGGTCGAACTCCAACACGGCCCATCGATTCTCGTAGTGACCGCTGTCGTTGAGGGCGAGGGATGCGGTCTGAGTCAGGCTGACCTCAGAGTCACCTGGAAGGAGCCCCATCTTGACTAGAACTTGGAAGCCATTGCAGATCCCTATCACCGGCTTCCCAGCCTTCACGAACTCCCTGACTTGCTCCCTCAAGCCGAAGCGTAGGCGGTTACCCATCAGCCGGCCGCTGCCCAAGTGGTCGCCAAATGAGAAGCCGCCGGGTACGGCCATAATCTGGTAGTCCTCCAAATTAGAATCGCCATTGACCAGCCGGTTGACGTGGATCCTATGGGCCGAGGCCCCAGCCATCTCGAAGGCAGCCATGGTCTCGAGTTCGCAGTTGATTCCAAAGCCGGAGATTACGGCTACCTTTGGATTCGACATTCACGCATCACCTCCGAGCGAACCTTTCCAAGCCTGCTTCAACTCTCTCATGGAGGCTCGCAGTACCTCTTTTCCACTATAGTTCACCTTGATTGTGTCGCCGTCTTCGACTGACCCCAGCCTGCTGCATGCGTTGCCTTCCATCGCCGCGAAGAAGGAGTCTGAGTGCTCGGGGGCCACGCTGACGAGTATCCTGCCCATACTCTCCCCAAACAGTGCTCCCCACTCGTCGAGATGACTGCAGTCGCTCTCGAGGGTGGAGATGTCCACGCTCGCACCGGTGCCGGAGCCGAAGCAGCACTCGGCAACGGCAACTGCAAGACCTCCGTCACTACAGTCGTGGGCGCTGCTGACTAGACCTTGGGACATCGCCGAGGTCAGGGCCCTGTACATCGTGAGGTTGCGCTGGGGGTTGATGCGTGGGACCTCGCCGCCAATCCCGCCTGAGCATTCATCTCGGAACATGTAAGCGAGTTCGCTGGCACCGAGTTCCTGATGCGTCTCTCCGAGGAGATAGATGTGGTCACCGGGATGCTTGAAGTCGCTCGAAACCGCCATGCGGACATCCTTGTGGTTGCCAATCAGGCTGAACAGGATGGTGGGTGGGACGCTGATCTTCTCGCCGTGCATCGTCACGTCGTTCTTCATCGAGTCTTTGCCGCTGATGCAAGGCAGGCGATAAGCCCGGCATACATCGTCTATGGCGCGGTTGGCACGGACTAGTTGTGCGAGCTTGTAGCGGCCGTCGGGCGTCTTCTCCGACTCCACTGAATCTGGCCAGCAGAAGTTGTCCAGTCCCGCAATCATGTCCAAGTCCACACCGACACAAACAGCATTGCGCAGAGCCTCGTCAACGCATGCGGCGGCCATTGAGTAGGCGTCGATGTCCGAGTATCGAGGGGCAATGCCGTTGGATATGACCGCACCCTGTGTGCCTCCGTGCAACGGCGCGATAACTGCAGCGTCGCCGGGTGCGTCATGGCCGACGCCGCAGAACGGTTTGATTACCGATTGGGCGATGACCTCGTGGTCGTACGAGCGGACCCATGCCTCCTTGCTAGCCACGTTCGGCCTGGCCATCAGGCGGCGTAGAACGTCTCCCATCCCTCCGGCATCGGTCTTGGGGGTTGAGAGTGGTTCGTTCTCAGGTGGTGTCCACTCAGACTCCAACTGTAGTTGCGGGCAGCCGTCATGCAGGAAAGAAATCGGGAGATGGGCGACCGGGGTGTCGTCAAAGCGAACCACGAAAGCCCCCGAGTCAGTGAAGCTCCCGATCGCGGTGGCTTCGACCTCGTGCAGTTCGGCGAGGTCCTCGAAAGCCTCGCAGTCCCCCGGTCTGACACCAACGGTCATGCGCTCTTGGGACTCCGATACGAGTATCTCCCAAGGAGATAGGCCCGGCTGCTTGAGAGGTACGACGGAGAGGTCGATATCGGCTCCCTCAGTGAGCTCAGCCATCTCTCCGACGCTGCTGGACAGGCCCCCTGCTCCATTGTCCGTGATGACTTGGATTAGTCCCTCGTCCCTAGCCTCGATAATCATGTCAATCATCTTCTTCTGAGTGATTGGGTCGCCTATCTGTACTGCCGAGGAGGGGCTCTCTTCAGTGAGTTCGAGGCTTGAGAAGGTGGCCCCGTGGATGCCGTCGCTTCCAACTCTACCGCCGACCATGTAGATCACGTCACCCGGTTCGGGGGTCTTATCGTGGCTCTCTCTGCCATCGGCGAGGTGACGGGGCATGATGCCGACGGTGCCGCAGTAGACCAGTGGCTTGCCGATGTAGCGCTCGTCGAACACCATCGCCCCGTTAACCGTGGGGATACCCGACTCGTTGCCGCCTGCACGTACGCCGGCATGGACCCCCCTGAACACCCGAGAGGGGTGGAAGAGGCCGGCAGGCAGGTCACCTGAGTAATCAGGAGGGCCGAAGCAGAATACGTCGGTGTTGGCGATTGGACGTGCACCGAGACCGGTTCCGAGTATGTCTCGATTGACGCCCACTATGCCAGTAATTGCGCCGCCGAAGGGATCCAGTGCGCTGGGTGAGTTGTGGGTCTCCGCCTTCATGCAAAGGCTCCAGTCATCGTTCCACGCAATGACGCCCGAGTTGTCGTGGAAAACGCTCAGGAGCCAATCGACCTGCTTCTGGATATCCAGCGTCGGGCTCATGATGTGCGTCTTGAACAGGGAGTCGATGGTGGAGGACTCGCCGGTCTCGTTGTCCTTGTGATTGATTCTGGCTGCGAATATCTTGTGCGAGCAGTGCTCAGACCAGGTCTGCGCGAGGCACTCGAGTTCGGCGTCAGTGGGTGCGGCTGCAGGTAGGCCTAGATCCTCTCTCGCCCCCCTGACCCCGGGATCTCGGTAGTGAGCTTGGATGGCGTGCATCTCGTTCAGGTTCAGAGCCAGAAGGCCAGTCTCGCTAATCTCCTCCAACGCCTCGTCACTGACCTCGAGGTCGACCACAGCGGGCTTGGCGAAAACAGCGGGGGGCCTGTCGGGAAAACCTAGGGAGGGCCAACGAGCTGCCGCGCAGTCATCCTCTCCTGCAATTGCGCAGCGCTCTATCATCGGGTTGTGCAACGCCGATGCGAGGATGGCTGGCTCGGTACCCTCTGGTAGGTCCCAGAACATGTACGTCTGTGTGGTCGCAACCTGTGTCTGGCCTCCGAGATGGGGAAAAAGGGTGGTCAGGCCATCGAGCCCGGCTTGGCCGGCGTTGTCAGTGACACCGGGCTTGAAGCCGACCTGTATTGCGACCATTGGCGGGGTCGGGAACACCTCGGGAGAATCCAGAAGGCGACCGTCTTTGGAGCCATGCTCGATGACTGGGTCGGCGAACAGGTCGTAGACTGCCCTTGCGACCTCTTCCTGACTCATCTCCGCCTTAACCAGATAACCAAGAGAAACACGGACCGTTCCTACTGTCATATCATGATCCGCGGCCAGCATGCTGCGCACGCTGTCGCCCCTTGCGTCGGGCAGACCCTCTAGGTCTCGGGTCGTGACCTCAATCGAGTGAACGGCAAGGCTTCCGCTCATATTCGGTATCGGCTGCCGCCCGTCCATGAACAAAGCGGCACAGGCCGTAGGCCTGTTTCTAGTGGTAGAAAGGGAAAGCCTTGAGAGAGGGTCGGCGGCGAGCGTGTTCGATGCGAGCCGATGAGGCGTGGGGCGCTAGATGGCGAAGTTGTGCTCATCCCCTGTCGCATCGCTTCATGGAAACGGCTTCTGAGAAAGAATCGTTGGTGGTGCTGGCTGCTGATTTGTCGACCACTGGGGAGTTGGTTCGGCTAATCGACCTAGTAGGCCCCCACATCGCTGCTCTCAAGACCCATGTCGACATGGTCGAGGACTTCTCTGGGGATTCCTGGCAGGAGGTAGTGAAGGCTGCCCAATCACACGATCTGATGCTCTTCGAAGACAGGAAGTTTGCCGACATAGGCAAGGTATCGCAGACCCAGATGGGGGGAGTCTATGACATCCGCTCCTGGGCTGACATAGTCACCGCGCACAGGGTCTCCGGACCCGACATCGTCGACGGGATTGCCGCTGGATGGGATGAGGTCCAGCGGATAGGTGGGGTGTTCCTACTGGCTCAGATGTCGAGCCGGGGGAACCTGCTGACCGGCGGCTACACCGACGAGACCATCGCAACCGGGGCGGCTTCACCGCACGTACTCGGCTACATCGGGAACGGTAGCTCGCCCGACGATATCTCGTCCCTTCGTGAGAAGGTCGGCGAGGGTAAGATGATCTGGACGCCCGGGGTCAACCTGTCGGCAGAGGAGGGTGCCCTCGGACAGAGGTACGGCCACCCCTCAGATGCCATCAAGGCCGGATCTGATGCGGTAATCGTCGGTTCTGGAATCCATGGGACAGCCGACCCTGCCGCCGCCGCGAGGGCCTATGCCGAGGCGACTTGGTCTGCTTTGAGTGGTAGGTGAGCTTACAGTCCTTGAAGGCTGATCTAAGGGAGATACTCTTCCAACAAAGGTAGATACTCCGTTAAATCGACAAAACCAGCGTAGTGCGCCCCAGCGGCCCCGGCCCCGGATACCACTAACAGAAGCAGGATTCGCCTCAACCACTTGCGCTTCTTCTTCGGTTGCTCCTCCTGCTCAGAGCCTGTCTCCGGAGTCTCCTCGGAAGGCATCTCCACCAATTCTGGCATCGGCGGCATCAGGGGTGGCATGGGTAAGACTGGTTCCTCGTCCTCAACCTCTGGGTAGAGCTTGTCGAGGTCAGCGAGTCCGGGAGCAGGCGGGATCTCTCCCAACATCGCGTCCCACTGCTCGTCGAAGACCGACTGTGTGAGAGGAGTGACGAGTACACCCACAGCACCCGCCGAGTAGGCTGCATCACGGGCCTTCGAGGCGCCCGACCTCGAGCTGATGATGGCTATTCTCGCGCTGTAGTCGGTCTCACGCATCTCCAGTGCTGCGATGTGGCCGTCCATTGATGGAAGGTCGAGTGCTAGGAGCACTAAGTCGGGCTGCAGTCTGACGTACTCGTCGACCGCCTTGTCGCCGTCACCACAGATCTCGGTGCGCCAGCCCTGGTGTTTCATGATACTGCGTATCCTGCCCTCTGTGGTGGCATGGCCGACCACCACGAGTGCTAGTGGCTGGTCCTCGTCCGACATCTCGTGGCGACGTGTAGGTCGCGCTTCAAGAACGCCGCGGTCACCGGCTCGGTTATCACTCTAGAATGGAATCGATGAGCCAACCGGGGTCGAAGTCAATGAGGTCGTCGTAGCCCTGACCGACGCCAGCCAGCACTATCGGACGACCAGTGGCGTGTGCAATCGAAAGGGCCGCGCCGCCCTTCGCGTCGGTGTCAAGCTTGCACAGGGCGGCACCATCGAAGCTCAACATACGCTGGAACTCGATTGCTTGGCTGACCGCGTCATTTCCGGCCAAGGCATCGGCAACGAATATCACCAGATGGGGTTGTGTTACTCTGTGGACCTTGCGCAGCTCCTCCATCAGGTTGGTCTTGTTCTGCATCCTGCCCGCGGTGTCGATGATTACCACGTCCTCACCACGCGCCTTCGCGCTATCGACGGCGTCACGGGCCACTGCTGCTGCGTCACCCCCCCTCTGGCTGCGGATGCAACGGACGTCGAGGCGCTCGGCGTGAGTGGCTAACTGGTCAATCGCACCTGCTCTGAAGGTGTCTGCTGCCGCTAGAACCACGCTGTGTCCGCTTTGAGATAGCCTGTTGGCCATCTTGGCCGTGGTCGTGGTCTTACCTGTGCCGTTGACGCCCACTACCATGATGACGACCGGTGAATCTTCCTCGAGGAAGGAGTCGACGGTCTTGTCGAAGTCCCAGTAGCCCGATTCGAGTAAACGCAGGAGGGTGTTTCTGAGAGCTTCTTCGACTACGACCTCGATCTTCTTGGTGGTTGAGATGCGGCTTCCTATCAACGTCGCCTTGAGGGTCTGGATTACTTCCTCCACAGCGCTTTGCGCCATGTCGGATGTCAGCAGTTCCTCCTCGAGTTCCTCTAGCAACTGGTCCAACTTACCACTGCCCTTGACTACCCTTCCTCCGGTCTTCGTGGCGGAGTCGCCGAAATCGACTTCGATTTCTACCGGCCCGCTGGCGACCAACGTACGGCCAGTGGTGCTCTCCATTGGATTCCTTCGCACCTCCTCCTCGATCTCAGGAGGGTTCTCGGCCTTCTTCACCGAAGCTGCACGGCGGGCCTTCTTGCGCTCCTTGCGATCTGTCGGCTTGGTGAACGGGTCCTCGGCCTCAGAGTCATCCCACTCGTCCTCTGCCTCTGGAAGTTGAGGTGGTGGTGCCTTGGCCGCCGGCTTGCTCTGCTCCAGCGCCTCCTTCAGCCGAGTCCCTTCGTCAAGGGCTTCCTCGGCCTCGGCGGAGTCCTCCTCAGCCGTGACCTCCTCCTCGGTTTTCTTGAAGCGCTTCTTGAAGCGGTCGAACAGTCCCATGCAATCGCCTCAGTCATCCAAGGTGAGGTCCGTGCCCCGCTTGCGTTTGGAGCGACGTGGAGTTGGGGTGGGGGTGGTAGGCTCGGGCGCATCGGTGATTGTTTCGGGTTGCATCCCCTCCACGTTCTCATTGAACTTCTGTGCCAGGCCTACGGTGGTCTGCTCGAGTTCGTTTAACTCGGCCTTCATCCTCTCGATGATGGCGGCCAACTCCTCACTCCTCTTGCTGAGTATATCGGCGGCCTCCTCCCTTGTCCGCTCGGCCTGCACCCTGCTGCCGATGTCAACCACCGCCCCACCCCCAGAAGGGATGTCGGCGATGATTTGGACTCCAGAGCCAAGGGGAATCATGGCTCCCTGAGCACCTTCCTCAGGGATTGCCTGCAGGGCCTCTATGGCCTGAATCTGCTCGACGTGGATGGATTCCAACTGACCCAATTGTTGCTCGATGGCCTGCATGCGCTCGCGGTTAACCTCAACCATTTGGGCGATGCGTTGCAACTCCTCTCGGTCGGCTGCCATCAAGCCGCTCGTGATGCCCGACCCCCATGAAGCCGTCGGGAGTTACTCGCCGTCCCAAATCCCCTCGGCAATCATGAACTCCATGACTCGTTCGGAGACGTTGGCTCGGTTACCGCCTCGAACACCTGTCGCCGAGACCTCGAACACCTCGGTTGGGATGTCCTCGGTCTCGCGGACCTCGTAGCCGACCTTCCTCCCGTACGATATTCCTTCGATGTCCGGCATTATCCACGCCTCGACGTCTTCACCTGCGTAGCGATGCTCGATCATTCGCTTGCGCATCTGGGCTGAGTACGGGTCCGACTCGGATATTGGAGTGTCCCTGATGCCGACTATCACACGCTTGCCACGGTCAAGCTCGCTCTGAATCAACCACTCATGACCGACGTGCAGCGGTTGCCAGCGACCGGGGAGCAGCACACCCTTGGGCTTCTCAAAGAGGTGTGCCAATTGGTCAACCATCTCATCCACGCTCTTGCCCTCCCCACCACTGGAGTCAAGTGTGAGATGAGCACATTCAGGCTCGTCGAAGGGGTCGGTGATTCCCGTGAAGTTGGATATCTCTCCTGATCTTGCCTTCGCGTACAGTCCCTTCGCGTCGCGATTCTCGCAGACCTCTAAGGAAGTAGATATGTGCACCATGACGGCGTTGTTTGGGAGGATGTTGAGTATCTTCGCGCGGACGTCTTCGTAGGGCGTGATGAATGAGCAGATGACATTGGTATGCTTGGAGATCATCCTAGCCATCCTAGCGACGCCCAGTAGGTGGCGCTCGCGGCCCTCTCGGGAGAAGTCGGTGTTGGAGAAGAAATCCCGGATGGTGTCACCATCGAGTACCTCGCAGCCGAAACGCTCGGCCGCAGCCATTGCAATGGTTGTCTTCCCTGCGCCGGAGAGGCCGGTCAACCAGACTACTCTGTTGTCCATCATAGCCACCTGAAATACGGCCGTGCGACAGTAGTTGCCTATATCACACCGCCGGGAGCGCGTACAACCTATATCGTACGGGGGTCAGGAGCGCCTGTGACCATGCACGAGGATTCTGTGCCGAATGTTGGGGCCTTCCTGCTAGGGGCTCCGAAATCTGGTACCACTTGGTTGGCCAGCGCACTCGAGCAGCACCCCGAAATATGTGTCTCAGACCCCAAGGAGCCCAATGTGGTTGCGTCGCACAAGGGCACATTCGGGAGGGATACTGAAGAGCCAAATTGGGAATGGTATGCCACCTGTTTCGATGGCGTCGGCCTGAGGCTGGATTGCTCGGTACACGCACTCGCATGCCCGGTCGCTCCAACTAGGATTGCAGAGCATTGGCCGGAAGCCCGCTTCGTGGTCTGCCTTAGGGAGCCACGAAGTCGTACGATTAGCCACTGGGGCATGATCCTGGACACTGAGGAAGACAAGGAGAATGGGGCCGATTGGGTTGACTTCGCCTCGGCTTGGCGTGATGAGCGCCTACGCTGCGATACGCTCTACGGGGCTTCCATGGGGAGGTGGTTGGAAGTCTTCTCACGTGATCGTTTCTTGTTGATTGACTCAAGGAGGATGCGGGAGGATGCTGAAGCGGTATTAGTGGAGGTACAGCAGCACATCGGCGTGGGAGCATATGACTTTGATCTATCCAGCGTTCACAATTCCAACGTCGCAGAAGATAGGCGGCCGCTCACCCTCTTTGGCCGGGGTTTCCGGTTCGTCGCCTCACTAGTTCCCAGTTTCATCAAGCAGCCATTTGTAGGCTATCTGCAAGGCAAGGGGGTAAACGTGTACAAGATGTGGGTGCTCAGTAAAGACCGTCCTGCTCGTGCCTTGCCCACGATAGAGGAACGCACCGAGATGGATGCCGAGGTGACAAGCGACGTCACTGAGCTTGGAAGACTCACTGGATTCAATATCGGAATTTGGCTCGACGGGGATCAGTAGTTGCACTCGACCCAGTGCTTCATCCAGCGAACGTCCGCTGCCACGAGGAAATGTGGGTTCAGGACATCCACTACGAGATCGTAGTCAAGTGGTGTCCCGTCTGGACCGACGACTAGGCCTCCAGCGGCGGATACAACTGCGTGAGCTGCGGCGACATCCCAGCACGATGTCGGTCCGAAACGAGGGTACAGGTCGGCATTACCCTCCGCGACCACGCAAGCCTTCAGAGAGGAGCCCATTCGAACTAGGTCATATCTCCCGAGAGAGGCAGCGAATTTCTCATCCATCTCACCCCGGTGCGAGCCACTGGCCACCAGACGGATGGGTTCGGGCGTGGAATTGGGTCGGACTGCCAATCCGCCTGAGCCGTCGGGCCCCCTCCTCTCAGCGGGAACTGCTACGCCCCCGAACCACGTCACCCTTGAGACAGGAGCGTGAACGACTCCGAATAGTGGGGTCCAACGCTCTTCTCTTCTAGCCATCAGAGCGATGTTCACGGTGAACATGCCGTTACGCTTGACGAACTCCTTGGTCCCATCTAGGGGATCGACCAGCCAGCAGGTGTCGAACTTGGTGGGGTCGCCCAGACGTCCCTCTTCGGAGACTATGGGTGTGCCTGGGTCAATCCTTGAGAGTCCTTTCACTATGACTTCGTGCGCCGCGAGGTCGGCCTCGGTAAGCGGCGAGTTATCGTCCTTGGTTGTCACGCTAATCGAGCTCGGGTCGTTGTAGACCTCGAGGATGGCCTGCCCGGCACGCAAGGCGAGGGAGACTACGGATTCGTGGTCGAACATTCGGACACCGCGCTCAGTAGTCCTGCAAATCGTCGGCGGAAGATGTTAGGCGATCTCGTGCCGCCTCGTTGAGATGGAATAGGAATGGATCCTCGTCTCCGACGATGTTCTTCCATGAGGACATGGTGCGGGCCCAAATCTCCTCTTCCGCGTTCCACTCCAACCACCGATCCACGAAGTCGCAGTGCCTCTGTATCTCCTCATCTTCCGGATCGATGCGACGGAGAATAGCGTTCGTCTGAGCGAGAAGGATGCCGAAGGAGGCGTTCAGCTTGTAGGTGGTGAAAGGGTTGCGCTCTTGGACCACTGTGAGGTGCTCCCTCCATAGACCCAGTGTGGCGTCGTAGATGCGCCCCACCAAAAGAACAGAGAAAAGTACCGAGCCTCCGATGGCCAATAGTCCCCAATACGTCGAGGGTAGGCCTAGGAACGAGCCAGTGAACATCGGTCTCCAGCGCACATAAGGCCAGATCAACAGAGTCAGGGTGGCTGTCCAGAACCCCATCGAAATGAGTGTTTGACTCTGCTGGATGCGCCAATACTGGCGCATGAACCACTTCTTCATCGGCCCTGCCCTCCTGTGACTCTCCTTTCACCATTGCGCGTCTGGGTCTGGTCCGAGTGGGTTCTAATCCCCACCCACAATAATAGACGGGTCAATGTATGAGGTGAGGTTGTCTTGGAACTCAATCTCATCGGCGAACGCTCTCTCGAGTTCATGACGTGTCTGCTCGTCCATAACCGGAGAGTCGGTGGCAACGGGTTTGAACCCGGGCGATCGGATTGGGTCGAGGACGGCTCTGCGTAGTCCCTTAGTTGGGAGTAGTATTCTCGCCAACTTGGACAGGAAGGAGGGTGGCTCTCGAAGTGTCTTCGCCCAGCCTGCTGGGTTCATCTCACCTCTCTCGTTGTAACGAGGTAGTGAAGTGCCCTCAGGCATCCTCTCGATTTCCAGCCACGAGAGGATTTCGTTCGTCGTCCGCAAGGGGTCGGCAGCAATCGAGGACAATGGGACGACTCTGACCCTATCCCCCAGCGCCTCGACCCAACGAAGAGTTGGGTCCTTCAGACGTGGGAAGTGGAGGAAGCTGTATGTCTCAGGTATATCCTCATTGGGCTGGAATGACTGCTTACGGGAGAGTTCGATCATAGTGGTCTGGTTGGTGTCGTACTCAACGAGTCTCTTACGGTGCTCCTGATGCATGCTCAGCATTAGGTCCACAGGGTGGCGCAGGGTAATCACCACCCGGGCTTCGGGGAGGTGTTCGCAGACCGCTTCCAACGCGCGTTGAGAATAAAGATGGAAAGTTGATTTGTCCATTATCCATCGGTGTTCGCCGACTCCGTCGATATCAGCCCTCGGAGCTAGGATGGTGGTTCCCTTGGGGTGGATTGGTGAGGTGGGAAACTCTGCCGGGCCCGCCATCAAGAAGTGGCTCTCGTTCGGCCAGGGGTGGTGAATCTGTTCGTGTGAGGCCAGCCAATGCATCAACGACGTGGTACCTGTCTTGGGGCCGCCAATTAGGAGAAGATTCGGAGAAGGGTGGAACCTGTGCACGCTATTGCCTCTGAGACTGCGGCAACAGGGTCGGCTTTGAACGCCGCGCATCCATCAATCTGATCTGAAATGTGCGACTACTGTAGGCGCCGTGGATTCGGAGGGGTCAATCTCCTCGAGGCTCTCGATGTTGACAAAACGGCGGGGAACGCCGTGCCGGCTGCCAAAATTCGAGTATAACCGGTGTCTGGCGTCCTCCTCATCGCTGGCGACAAAATCCAGAGTGAACTCCTGTTGTCTCTTTCGGGCCCTGAAGCTGCCAACTGCTCGATATGCCTTCATTGGGTGGACCACCTGAGGTTGTGATATAAACGCGACTGGGTTGTTACTAGCCTCCCGTCCCAACGCCGGCGTTTGGTGGCAACCCCCTGAGGAGCGAGTCCCGGTCCCCTTCGGTTCCTCAAGATTCAATAGTAGGTCCGCGAGGCTGCTCGTCGAGTGAAATGAGTGATGCGAACCCGTCACAGGGGAATGAGGAGGTAGAGGTGCCCGATCTAGCCTCCCGGCTCACGGACATGTCACCGGAGCGCTTGGCCGAAGAGGTAATCTCGGTATGGGATGAGGTGCTCCGCCTAGAAGGGGAGTTGGCTACTGAACGGCAACGAGCTCGCGCTATGGAGATGGAGTTGGAGGCACGAGAGGGGGGAGAGGCAACTAGGGCGAGAATAGCAGAGTTGGAGGAGGCTCTCCGCGTAGCCGACTCGAGAATAGTCCAGATGGAACTGTTGTTGGAGAACGAGCGTTCTCGTCGTGTGGATGGTGAAATGAGTGGGAGTGGGGGTCGTCTCGTTGAACTCCAAGAAGAGAATTCACGCCTGCTGCAGACTGAGGATGAGCAGGTGATATTGATACTCGATATGGAGGCACAGCTCGAGAGGTTGATTGCCGAGATTGAGCGTATCAGGAGCTCATCTGAGTGATGAAGTCTGATAGTACTCGCTGGAGCTCGTCGGCATCGTCGAACTCCTCGGCCAGATTTCCGGTGATGATCCAGTCCGCACCTGCCTCAGATGCTAGACGGGCTGTTGGGCCGTCGCGGATGCCCCCTCCAACCACCAGCGTGAGTTTGCAAGCCTCCCTAGCGGCGCGAATCAGGTTCTGACCGACGGGGTGCGAGGCACCACTACCAGCCTCGAGGTAGAACATGCTGAAGCCGTAAGATTCGGCGGTCATGGCGTACGAACGAACACGCTCCTCGTCGTCTGGCTCGATGAGTTTGGCTTGGCCCACCTGGCCCGCCCGGCCCCCGGGTGCGCAGATTAGGTAACCCATGGGTAAGGGGGTAACGCCAGCCTCCCTGATGATCGGAGCGCCCACGACCTGCTCCTCGATGAGGAAGCGTGGTGAGGTGCTGTTCATGAGCATCATGAAGGTGATGCCGTCGGCGGCCGGGGATAGTGCGGCTGCACCTTGGGGAAAGAGCACTATTGGGACTGTCCAATCGCCTTCTTCGGATTCGGAGTCCTGGCTGGAAGCCCAAGTCACTAACTCCAGGGCTTCGCGTATCGC
>JASMMD010000031.1 GCA_030748335.1 Candidatus Thalassarchaeum sp.
TGAGGAACCCTATGACTCGGATATGACTCATTCATACCGATTGACTGAGGGGCGACTCATTCGCTACCCATTGATTCGCTCAGAGTCGCTGCCTAGCGTGCCTCTGGGCATCCACGGCACAGATAGCCGCCATGTGAACGACGTCACGAACACTATCGCCGCGCTGTAGCACGTGTGCAGGTCTGGAGAGTCCCTCCAATATGGGGCCGGTCATCTCGGCCCCGGCAATCCTCTGCAGCAGTTTGTACGCGATGTTGGCTGATGCGAGGTTGGGACAGATCAGGACGTTGGCAGGCCCATCAAAGGACATGAAGGGGTAATCCTCCTGGATGTCAGGGACCAGAGCAGTGTCAGCCTGCATGGGTCCATCTATGATTAGATCAGGGTCGAGTTCCCTCGCTATCGCGACGGCCTCCTCTATCCTGTCCGTGCGTAGCTCCCCGGAGGTCCCGAAGTTGGAAAACGAGAGCATCGCGACCTTCGGCTTGACTCCGAACCGACGAGCCACCTTGGCAGTCTGAACGGCTATCTCAGCGAGAGTCCGCGAGTCCGGGTAGATGTTGATGGTGGCGTCTCCGATGAACATCAGCTGCCCATTGACCGTCATCATGTACATCCCGACAATCCTGTGCGAATCTGGGTCGGGACCTATCGTGTGCAGGCACGGCCTGACGATGTCAGGGTAGTGGTGCGACACCCCGCCAAGGTAGCCGTCGGCATCTCCCATTCGCACCATCATGGGCGCGAAGTAGGTCGTCGACTTGAGCAGCCGCACCGCGTCTTCCTTGGTTAGTCCCTTACGCCCTCTAAGCTCGTGCAGCTCCTCTGCGTATGTGGAGCGCCTACGTGGGTCGTACCTGACGTCGATGGTCTCACATTCAAAGCTCAGACCGAGTTCCTCCTTGACCGCGTCTATACGCTCCAACTGTCCGAGTAGCACCGGCTCGCAGATGCCCTCCGCGATACACTGCGATGCCGCCTTGATGATGGTGGGGTCCTCGCCCTCGGAGAACACGATCCTCTTGCTCTCCCTTCTTGCGATGTTAATCACGCGACGCATGATTGAACGGGTCAGCCCGAGCCGAGCCTCGAGCTCTTCCCGGTACCTCTCGGCGTCGAAGTCATCGGCCGAGATCCTCGCGACGCCCTCGTTCACAGCTGCCTCGGCCACCGCGCTCGCCTCCCATATCAGCACGCGCGCGTCGAACGGCTTGGGAATCAGGTACTCCGGCCCGAACTGCATTTGCTCGCCCCCGTAGGCCGCGGCAACATCATCGGGAACTGGTTGCTTCGCGAGTTCAGCGATGGCATGAGTGGCTGCCATCTTCATGCCCTCGGTAATCTCCTTGGCCCTGACGTCCAGAGCGCCACGGAAGATGTAGGGGAACCCGAGCACGTTGTTGATTTGGTTGGGATAGTCGGAGCGACCGGTCGCCACCACAGCGTCCTCACGCACCTTGTAGACCTCGTCCGGGGTAATCTCGGGGTCGGGGTTGGCCAGTGCGAATATTAGTGGGCGGTCTGCCATCTTGGCAACCATGTCACCGCTGACGATTCCACCCTTGGAGAGTCCAAGGAATAGGTCGGCATCTCCCAGCGCCGAGTCGAGGCCTCCGTCGGGAACGTCACGAGCGAACTCGGCCTTGTACTCGTTCAATTCCCCAGCATCCTTGCGTGAGTTCGTCAGGATGCCCTTGGAGTCGACGAGAATCATGTTCTCGGGTTTCACTCCGAGCCTGATGTAGTGGTGGGCACAGGAGATTGCAGAGGCACCAGCTCCCGAGACGACTACCTTGATCTCGCCGATGTCCTTCTCGACGACCTCCAGCCCGTTGAGCAGTGCAGCCCCGGAGATAATCGCGGTGCCATGCTGGTCGTCGTGCATCACCGGAATGTCGAGCTCCTTGACTAGGCGCCTCTCTATCTCAAAGCACTCGGGGGCCTTGATGTCCTCAAGGTTGATGCCGCCGAAGGTTGGCGCTATGGCCTTGACCGCCTCGACGAACTCGTCGACATCCGTCCGGTCGACTTCGATGTCGAATACGTCGATGTCAGCGAATGCCTTGAACAGCAGACCCTTACCCTCCATCACCGGCTTGCCAGCGAGTGCTCCAATGTCTCCCAGCCCCAGCACCGCGGTGCCGTTGCTCACTACAGCCACCAGATTGCCCTTGGACGTGTACTTGTACGCCTCGTCCGGGTCGTCCTCGATCTCCTTGCAGGGGTAGGCTACTCCTGGTGAGTAAGCCAGCGACAGTTCGCGCTGGGTTCCGTGCGGCTTGGTCGGTACCACCGTGATCTTCCCGGCAGGCTTGGCCGCGTGGTAGTCCAATGCGTCATCACGCAGACTGTCGTCGTCCAGTCTCCCACCTCCGGAGCCCTCCGGCATACCCCTCCGCTATGATGCTATCCTACCCCTAAAATGCGCATTATCAGCCTGTAAACAAGCGTTAGTGGAAATTTACTATTTCTGGAAATTTTGTGATATTCCGCCTACGGCGGAGTGAGCATAGCACAAACACCGACCCACTTCTTTCATAATGTCCACGAAGCGGCGACTACTTGTGCCAACGGCATATTCGACGAGCAGTCGCCCACAACAGAGGCTCGCCCTCATGTTGGTGATGCTGATGCTCGCATTACCGTGGTCGGCCATGACGCCCTCCGGTCTCGAGGACCTTGCGGAGGACAGCCGAGCGACTCCGAGGGCTTGGGGCGCAGGCGGCAGCAACGACACCGGCTGGATTAGCTTGGATGCAGTTGGAGCCGACCCTGCAAATGGCACCATGGCATACGCTGATCTGTTCATGGACTTCGCTCCGGGGGCCCTGTTGGACAACCTGACCTTCGAGATATCCGTGGATGGCAGTGACGGCTACTGGGCCAACGAGCCGCAAATCACCCTGATGGACACCCAGACCCCGATACTCGACTGGAGGGACTACGGCGACCTCGGACGTCAGAACTCCTTCACCGACAACCCCCCTGAGGTCGAGGATGGCGTACTCGACACCTGGCTGCAGCCGAACTCCGTCAGCGACGCCTCGTGGCTGCTGCCCAGCGGGGTCACCATCTCCGACCTCGTGATCGATGCCCTGAGGCCAGCAGATCCGAGAGTCTCGTTCACGACCCAGTCGACCATCATTCACGACAGTGCGACCAACCCGGTCGACGGCAGGCTGTACGTTCTACTCGATGACGACCTCCTGCATCTTGACGAGCATGCCAGCAGGAGGATTGTCGACATAGAGATAGGCGTGCAGGGCAGGAGTCTCGCAATAGACGCCGACAATAATCGCCTGCTCATCGGGACCGCAGATGGCAGGATTCTGTCCCGTAGCTTGGCCGACTCATCCGCCAATTCGGACCTGATGGCGCTGGACGACGATACGACCGTGGTTCGAGCCGTGGCCACCGACGACTACGGCACGCTCTGGGCCGCCACCGACTGCAACCTGCACCATATGACAGTCAGCCAGTCCTCTTGGACGGAGAGTGACTTCTGTTCCACCGACCTGCTTGAGGTTCCCACCGACCTGATAGTCTTCTCCGACGAGGTCTTCGTCGCCACCACCGGGAGCGGGGTCCGGGCCATCGACTACAGCACCATCAGTGACTCGTCCGGCATCTCTGTATCGATAGACGGCAACACCCAGTGGAGCACCTCCAACTACCTCACGAGTAACTCGATTACACAACTGGAAATGCTCAACTCCCAACTCCTCATCGCCACTGTGGGAGGGGGTGTGAACAGGTACGACGCCGTAGCCGATTCGTGGCTAGGCACGTGGTCGACCAACAACTGGCTCTCCTCGAACGTGGTGAGGGGGCTCGCACTGACCGAAGACTGGTTGCACATCCTCGCCGGAAGCACGGTCCACGCCTACGACACAGGAGCAATGCTGTTCCGCTCGCAGAGGCAAGTAACCGACATGGGACTGTTCAACGCCGCGACAGCGATTATTGCCTGGCCCACTCTGGGCTTCAGGAGCCCATCCTCCGGCATGATGCTGGTCAGCGACGGCTCGGGCACACTGGCACGACAGGTCGGCGAGAACCTCGACGGCACGATGGTCCTAGTCAGTAGCCCAACGTCCTCGCAGATGGAGGTAGTGACTCACATCGACGATGGGGAACAGGGGGAGATATGGATCGGTGGCGGCACCATCATCGACAGGTTCGACGAGGCCGACCAGATTTGGCGGACCCCAATCGATCTCAACGACTATGTCAGCAACCCCTCGGCGGTGACCTCTTTCGCTCAAGATGATCAGGGAATGGTGTGGGTAGGCACCCTCAATGCGGGGGTGCTCAGGTTGGAGGCCGATGATGGGAATTTCCAAGGCACGGCCTCCGGAGTCAGTTCCGATCACGTCTCTAGCCTAGCCTTCGATGCCAATTCGAACACCCTAGTTGTCGGTCATCATGAGTCGGGAGTCTCTCTCATCAATACCTCGACAAACACACTGATTGAAGTCATGACCACCGAGGACGGTCTGGACTCGGACATAGTGACGCAGGTCGCCACCAGATACGGCACCGCCTACATCGCTACTCCTGACGCCGGCGTGATGCGAATCAACCTGTATGACGTCTCTATCCTAGGTTCGTGGCAGTCTCTAGGGGCTGACAACCTAGAGGCCACACCGGTGGCCGTCGACGGTGACACGATGTACCTCGGACTCAGTGGGTTCGGTATACTGGTGATAGACCGTTTGACCGGAGATATTTCCGATCACTGGACGCAGGACGGCAACCTACCAGACGACGACGTTCTCTCCATGCACATGGACTACAACGGCGGCCTGCTGGTCGGCTCCAGCGTCTCCAACACCGGAGCCTCCGGCAACGGGGGCATAGCCCGTTGGGACGGCAGCAACTGGCAGGTTCTGCCCACCTCTATACCCGGCTGGAGCAACGACCCATACGTCTTCTATGACGTCACCAGCGACGCCGATGGGATCTATGCTGGCACTAATCGGGGAGCCTGCATGTGGAACTGGAGCTATGACTTGCAGAACTGCGTATCCCCTCAGGACGGCATGCCATCGCGCTTCGTCTACTCGGTGGCCAAGATTGGTACAGATCGCCTGTACGCAGGCACGTACAGCGGCGCTGCGGTAATCAACACATTGAACGGATCGGTAATCGAGGTCTGGACCGCCGGGGACAGCACCCAGAGGGCGCGAACCATCAAGATCGGCGACATTCTGTACCTCGGCTTCGAGAACACCGGAATCGCTCGTTACGACCTGATGAATCAGACATGGCTGCAGGCCTGGGACGGCACGCAGGGATACATCGACGACGACGACGTCACCGCGTTGGTACCGGGGCGCAGCGAAGGCACGATGTGGGCCGGCGGCGACTTCGGTCTGACTCTCATCGACGTCGTGAACGACACCGTGCTCAAGAGTTGGAATCGAGGCTCCAACACCGATGGACCGACTCTGTCAAACACCCCTCCCGCAGACATTGTCATTATGGGCGACGTGCTGCACTACTCACTGCAGAGGAGCAATTCATGGTGGGCCTCGAACGATGAGATATTCCGAATTCACCTCGACAACAACACCAGCCTGACGACCTTGGACGCCGGTGACAAGCTCGGAATGTCCTCCGTCGTACATGGAATCGGGGCGGTCGGGGACGAACTGTGGATCGGCACCAGGCCGACCCAGTACTGGAACGACGGCGACGGCACCATAGTGCGATGGAACACGGCCAACGAGACGTGGTCGGAAAACCTCGCCACTATAGGAAACGTACTCAGAGTCAACGCTCGCTTCCTCGGCGACTGCTTCCCCCTAGACACCTACACCTGTGAGTTGTGGGTGGCATACGGGAACAGCATCATGAGGAGGTTCGGGTATACCTCGAACCAGACATTGACATTTCTAGACGAGTGGACCGACATAGACGGGCCCATCAGGGGAATGGAGGAGTGGAATGGGACTTACGTGTTCGCGAGCATGAACGGCATCCTGAGGTGGGACCCGAACAATGAGACATGGTTGGACCCATGGATCGAGGACGACGGCCTGCCTTCAGGCTCCGCCGAGCAGTTCTACACGATGGAGGTGGTGGGCAACGGACTCTGGCTCGGTGCCTACGAGGGAGGGGGATGGAACCCAGATTCGAACATCATGATGCTCGACGGCACCACAGACAACTGGTCTACATGGGAGCTCGGCACAGGTGACATCCCTGGCGGCTATCCCGCCGACATAGAGGTCTGCGACGACATCATCCATTTCATGATTGGACGGGTGTCATGGTGGGGCAACCAAGGCGGAATCGCCAGATTCGACATGGCAGACTGGGACAGTGACGGGACGATCAACGAGTGGATAGCACCGATGACTGAGAGCAGTCAGGGTCTATCTGACAGCGACCCCCGAGCTGCGGCCTGCGACGAGCAGAATGACGTCCTATACATCGGCTTCGACACCGAGGGCGTGGGCTTCGATCGCTACAACTACAACACTGACCAGTTCATGCGCACAATAGACTCTCGGGATGGAATCTCGGAGGACCGAATCTTCCCCGGTGGCATGCTTCACCACAACAACGTCCTCCTAGCGGCGCACCAGTACGACAACACTGGCGGCATCTCGAGAATCATCACCGCGGGGACATCCACCGCCAACGGACAGGTTCTCGACCCCGGGATGGATGGCTGCTCGATAGAGAGGGCTCCATCCAGCACTACTCCAGTATTCGCGATTGGACGCTCAGGCCAGACCACCGGCCTGAATCGCGTTGACAGGCTGGACAACTCTGGCCTGATTGCCAGTGGCTTCGACGAGCTCGCCGGACTCACCAGTGGCAGGGTCGTCGAGTTTGAGTCTAACGGGACTCATGTATGGGCTGCCCTAACCAGTGACCCCAACGGGTACTATGCATCCTCCGTACTCCAAGGCGAGCTGCTGGCCAATGGCTCGGTTCGCTGGGAGTTCGGTTACAACGCAAATCAGGACGTAATCAACTCATTACTGCTCGATGACGACGAGCTCTGGGTAAGCACCGCAGGGCGTGGACTGTGGTCTATCGACCTGACTAACCGGATTTTCGCCCCGACACCGGCCGCTCTGCACACTCAGATGGACGGAATGGTGCTCGAAGACGACGGTACGATGTACGTTGGTCTGATGGGCAGCCAGGGTTCTGCAGCAGGTTTCCAGACCTTCAACCCCAACACACGCTCGTGGGGGCACGGAAGTCTGATTGCCGGCCTTCCCAGCAACACCGTGCGTGATTTCCTCGAATATGGTGACCACATCATGATTGCCACTCACGGTGGCATAGGGTTGTGGAACACCACCAAAGACGATTGGGACGACCCGATAACCACCATCGATGGCCTACCCACCCCAATCATCGAACACCTCTTCGCCATCGGCGCCCCGAGTACTAATGGCAGTACCCAGACCTCTGGGATACAGGGCAACGGCACCGTGCTCGCCGGAGGCGCAGCCGGGCTGACAGTACTCCACCGCGACAACCTGACGGTCCTCAATACACTCAACTTCGGAGACGGCCTCATCGGCAACACCGTCTCAGGCATAGCCTTCGCAGAAGCGACATCTCGCCTTGTCGTCAACCCGGACGGCACTTCGACGATGCTGTACCACGACGCTGCTATTTTCATCTCGCACAATGGTCAAGGCTCCACGAGACCGGGCGCAGCAGCTTGGGACCTAGCCACCGACGTGGCGAACGGGACATACCACATTGACATGATTCCTAGCAACGACGTCAGATCGATAGCCACCGACGACTGGGGCGTCCACATCGCCACCGACAGCCAGCCCCTAGTCCATTGGAACGCGACGATGATGGAGATGGAGTCGGGGCTGGGACGCAGCTCCCTGCTGACATGGCCACCATTCCAGATGGTCTCAGATGGTGACTACATCGCGGTCGTTAGTCCCAGAGGGGTTGATGTGGTCAAATCAGGCGGTGACCACTCAAGGGTTACCTCAGAACTAGTCCCGGGCATCTCTCATGTGTTCCTCGACAACTCGGGACTCTACGCGATCTCGGACGATGGCCTGCACATTTTCGAACCAGTCGAGAGCATGAGGGAATTGGACAGGGGCCACCAGCGCCGGGCTAATCCCCTAATCGCCCTTTATGCAGGGAGTTCCTGGACCATCACAGACACAGCGCACCCCGGTATGTCAACGATCCTCATTACCGACGAGAACCCAATCGTCATCCCGCAGACCAGCGAGATGTGGATTCCTGGGAAACTACCTCTTTACACGGGCGCCTTGACGCTTTCAGCACCCCAATCCGGGGCTTGGGTCTGGGCAGAGTCCCAGATTCTGAACTACTCGGGAATCTGGGATCTGGCTGAGATGAACCCGCTCATAGAGAGCTCCTTCCAGTCGGCCGTCTCCAACCTCGCTCCTGGTTCTTCATCGGCCCAACTGCACATCCAAATGCAGTCACCCCAGAACGGCTCCATACAGGTCCGAATCACCTACGACTGGCAGCGCGTGGAGGTTCCCACCGAGATGACGTCACTGATTAATCGCCCGAACGACGGCGGCGGCGTCCTAGAGGCATCGTGGTTGCCTGCGGAGGATGCAGCTTGGAACTCCTACAGGCTGTATGTCTGGGACTCAACCGATGAGCCCGATTGGGAGCCGACTCAGGACAAGCTCGATGAGTTCTCCACCTACATCGAGGTTCCGTTCTGGTCGCAGACGACAGCCACCATAATCACTGCAGACCGAGAGGGCACGGAGGTTTCACTGTCCGATGACAGGGAGTACCGAGCCGCCATAGCCATCGCATATGCGGACGGAACGGTAGGCGTTCCCATGTCTTGGCCGTACAGCGCCACACCTACTGACGAGGTACCCTTCCCACCCGAATGGCTGGTAGCCGAGCCAATATCTGGCGGGTCGGCCGGCACAATCTACACCGAGTGGTCAGCCTGTACCGAGCTCGATCCCGACAGGACCAGAATCTGGGCCGTGCAGCACCCCATCAGCAACGCAATTGCCCTGAGCGGAGAGATAGACGTCGCATACGGGTCTGGCAACTCGACGGTCCTTCAACTCGAGGCCGGCAAGACCTACTGGCTCGCCTCGGTCTGCGTTGACGAGGCCGGGCAGTTCGACGCGGCCAACGCCACTGTCTTCGGACCCGTGGTAACCGCCGGCGGCTTGGATGACGGTATCCCGCCGGCTCCAATCACAGGCACTACTGCGGTTGACGCGCCTGACGACGAGGGCGGCAGGATTCTAGTGACGTGGACCCCTAACGACGAGGAGGACTGTACCTACCACACGGTGTACGTGCTGCCAGCCTCCGGTTTCCAACCCCCCTCTACGGTCGATGGCTGGCCCATCGCGGCCTATGTCACAGACTGCACCACGAGTGAGGTGGTGATTGACTCGATGGGAGAGTCCTCGCTTGAGAACGACGTGGCATACTGGATAGGGGTGGTGGCAGCCGACGACTGGGGTAACGAGAACCTCGACGATGTCCTCGTCGTCGACGCGACGCCAATCGCCAACACCCAAGGACAGGGCCAAGCGCCCCCGCGCGTGGAGGGACTCAGCGCTTGGGACCACCCCGATGACGATGGCACGGCCATCGACATCATGTGGAACCGCTCTCTTGCAGCCGATTTCAGCCACTACGTGATATGGGTCTCCGACTACCCTCTGAACGACCTGACCGAGATATGGGAAGAGTGCAACGAAGACCTCGCTGGATGCGGGCTGCTGGAGATCGACCAGAGGCAGATCGGAGGGGCATTGCAACTGCAGATTACAGTCACCACAGCGCTCTACGGCAGCACCGTGGACACCCTGTCTTCCGAACCAATAGTCCCATCCATACCCCTCTATGTCACCATAACCACCCACGACATTCTGGGCAATGTCCATCTCACGGAGATGGAGGAGCACATGGTTCTGGTGGCTCCACTGGACAACAGGGGAGATATCTCCCCTCCCGACAGACTCGGGAAACCGATACTGGAGGATCGCTCTCCGGACGACGGCGACGGCATGTTCGTGACCTTCCCAGAGAGCGAGGCGTCCGATATAGGAGAATACTGGGTCTTCGCAGCAGCCGGGGCCCCGTTTGACTCGGTGGGGAACATGGAGCCCGCGATGGTGGTGGCACGGAGCGCCCAGTTGTCAGTTCTCCTCGAGTCTCTGTCGGGCGGTCAGCCACTGGCTCCCTCGGTACCCATCTGGGTCGTCGTGGTCACTGTCGACTCGTCAGGCAACTACTGGGATACCAACCTGCAGGCGGAGATGATCAGCCTAGTCGACGAGAACTCACTCGACCCAGGACTCCACCTAGAGGAGATAACGGGAATCAGGGCCAATTGGAACCCCTCGGGTGACCACGTCGAGATCCGTTGGGACGATTCCAACGATCCGCAGATTGAGTCCTATCTACTATTTATCTCTCTGGAACCCTACGAGATCACATCGGAAGCGATCCGAGTCGGGATTATCGAGGATCCGACGACGATGATGATACTCAGCGACATTGAAGGCGAACCCATCGACAACGCAGCCACACACTGGCTCGCAATCGTGGGCTTCGATGGCGAGGTCCACCGCCTTTCTGTCGATCCGCTCGAGATTAGACCATGGTCCGAGACCTCCTTCGGCTCGTCGGAGGGCGGTGATGGGGAGACAGGAAAGTCCTGGTACGACCAGTTGATCAGCGGCGACATGAACACGCTGATCGCGATGGTCTCCGCCGTGATGATTCTAATCGGCGCCCTCATGGTCATCAGGCCGCGTCAGCAAGCTGCCCCCGAGCCTTGGGAGATGGGGGCATTGGAGGTCGAGTTGGAGGAGCAGATGAACCGGGAGGCAGCCGGACTCAGCGATGACGACTTTGAGGACGACCTAATGGTCGAAGACGATGGTCCTAGTTTCAGCTCGGCGCAGGATGCCGAACTGGAGGAGCAGAGCGAAGCCGACGCTCCCGATGCTTCAGAGGCCGTGATTGACGAGTTGCTAGGAATCGACTCGGAAGAGACCGACATCGACGAGCTCGATGACATGGCTGACGACTTGGACTTCGACGACCTCGGTGAGATGGCCGAGGGTCTCAATGAGGCCGACGAGGACGTTGACAGCTCCTTCGTCGATGACATGCTCTGATGCTACGCAGGCATTGAAGCGCCGACTCCTATCGCAAGGCATGCCCGGACCCCGTTCGGCAGTGTGGTCAGCAATTGCTTGGGACGGAGAAGTCTCCCTACTCGCAGCAGACATGCATTTTGCTAGGATGGCGCGTCACGCAGCAGTCCTAGGGATAACGATGCCCGATGACCTACCTAGGATGGTCTTCGAGGCCCTAGCTGACCTTGAGCACCCGGGTGAGGCGAACGACAGCGCCGACCAAGCAGCATTCCTCGTGAGAGCGGGAGTCAGGTCGGGTGGCGAGGTCTACGTCGAGCCAGCCGTGATTCGGACCTGGCCCGACTCCCCTCTCACTGCGATCTCCTTAGCGGCTCCGAAGTGGGAGGAGCCCGTGAGGGGGACCAAGCACGCGGAGTGGGAGCCATACAGGGATGCGAGGCTGACCGCCATTGAGCACGGCGCAGACATAGCCCTGCTGTTCGAGGATGATATCCTAGTAGACGGCGACCGTTGCGCCCCGATGCTGCTCGATCACGATGGAGTCGCCTACCACCCACGGCACAGCGATGGCGCACTCGACTCAGTGACCATTGAGCAGATTAGTCCGGGGATGGAGCAAGCCGGAATACCAGTTAGGCCAGCCCGGCTAACGCTCGGCATGATACTGCGTGCGTCCGAGATGATAATCTGCGGTAGCGGGATGGGTGTCCGTGCGATTGGCAGCATAGACGGCCGAACCATCGGAAATCCAGGGGGAAGACTGTTTGAAGCGGCCTCTGGTGCTTGGCTATCCAGACTCGAGATTGGTTGGAACACCGTCG
>JASMMD010000032.1 GCA_030748335.1 Candidatus Thalassarchaeum sp.
GTCCGGCCGGACGAAGCTCTCACCGACGAATCGAATGTTCTCTTGGTAGTAGACGATGTCATTCACACCGTCGCCGTCGATATCAGCAATCTCAGCGTCGACGGAATTAGCGGTATCTACGAAACCTGCGCGCTGCGAATCGTTGTTCGAGATGAACACGTCCTGCCTGTCTGCAAAGTTACCTTGGCCATCGTTGTACAGCGCGGTGATGTAGTGCCCCATAACGCTGACTGCGAGGATATCGTTGTGGCCATCGCAGTTCAGATCACCCACTGTGAGATGGGCCGGGTCGCGTTGTACCGCGTATTGGGTGATGTGCGATGCACTCACGGCTGGCACTAGGGATACCATCAGCGAGGTCAGCATCAACAGCACCATGAAGACGGCCGTGCGGCCCTCCTTGGTTCGATTTCGGGCAGACTCAGACGTATGCAGCATGCTCAGCCGGAGTTTCGTTCGTCTCTTATGCCTTCGCCCCATATGAGTTGAGCAACTCCATAGGAGTTGGTGGCTTCAGGAGCTTTATCGCAACTCCAGCCAACTTGGATTCGGCGCGTACTGGATTTCAGCCCCTCCGTGTATTCTCTCCAGTCTTCCCATGGTCCAAAGGCGGTAGAGGAAGGTCTCGAGTTCCGCCCCCTCGCGGTTCATCCTACCCTCCAAGGCCCTCTCTATCGAGCTGAGGGGCAGTGAGGTATGCCCGTGTTCGCGGACGACGAGGGTGAGGAGGAGTTGGATCCAAGCCTCTGCCATCGGGTCTCCCGACATATTGTCCGAGAGCGGCTCGATTTCTTCCTCAAGCTCCTCTAGTATCTCGATTATGACATCTATATCCGGGTCGCTCCTCTTCCTCCCGCCGAGCTCGGCGACTCCCGAATCTACGTCAAGACTGCCAATGACGCGGACCACCGAGGGAATCCTCGAAGGGTCTGGTGGAGGGCCGGGTAGCACCGCCTCCTCGGGCAGGGGCATCTCCTCGAACATCTCTTCAGCCCCTTCTCCCATGGCCGACTCCGGATTGGGTTCGTCGGGCTCGACCATTCTCGCAGCCAGAGGCTGTAGGACCCCGGCGTCGCCCGAGAGGCCCAGTTCCTCGCGAATCCTATTGACCCATCCGGCGTCACCTTCGAGCAGAACATCGACATCGTGCTCGGGCGAGCGGAAGCGGAATCTCACAGTGCCCCTCAGTTCCATCTCAGATGCTCCTAGGATGTCTCCTGCTCTGGCGGGCTGCGAATACGGTTTTCATGCTTCGGCCAGATTCCTCAGCACGGTCGGCAGAATGCCCCCGTTCCTGTAGTACTCGACCTCCACTGGAGTGTCCAGTCTCACCACGGCTTCGAACTCCAGTACGCTACCGTCCGCCCTAGTGGCAGTAACGGGAATAAGAGACATTGGCTCGAGGTCGGCTCTGGCTGGGATGTCGAACGACTCGGAGCCGTCCAAGCCGAGGCTGTCGGCGTCCTCTCCCTCGACGAAGGTCAGTGGGAGGACTCCCATCCCAACCAGATTGGAGCGGTGGATCCTCTCGAAAGAGGTGGCTATGACCGCACGCACCCCCAGCAGTAGGGTACCCTTGGCAGCCCAGTCCCTGCTGCTGCCTGTGCCGTATGCCGAACCGGCTAGGACGACCAGTGGCGTGGCGTCCTGTCGATACCTGTTGCTGGCATCAAAGATTGAAGTTACCTCTCCCGTGGGGAAATGCGTTGTGAAGCCGCCCTCGGTGCCGGGCGCAATCTGGTTGCGCATGCGGATATTCGCGAAGGTGCCCCGCACCATAACCTCGTGATTGCCGCGTCGGCTACCGAACGAGTTGAAGTCCCGCGGCTGGACTCCCTTGTCAACGAGGTACTGGCCGGCGGGGCCGTGATGAGGGAACGCCCCAGCTGGACTGATGTGGTCCGTAGTCACGGAATCGCCGACCTTGACCAGCACCCGCGCGCCGTGGATGGGTTCGATGGGAGATGGTTCGGGCTCGATTCCCTCAAGGAAGGAAGGAAGGCGGACGTAGGTCGAGGAGACGTCCCAGCCGTACAGCGACCCGGACTCGCTGGGGATAGCATCCCAACGGGGCTCCCTGAGGATGTCCTCGTAGCGACGCTTGAACATCTCCGGATTAATTGCCCCATCGACTGTCGAACGGATCTCGGCGTCGCTGGGCCAGATGTCCGCCAACATCACGGGATCGCCCGACGCAGTGTGACCGACGGGGTCGTTCAAGAAATCAATGTCTAGGGTGCCAGCGAGGGCATAGGCAACCACCAGCGGAGGGCTAGCAAGGTAGTTCGCCTTGATCTTCTGGTGAATCCTGCCCTCGAAGTTCCGGTTCCCCGAGAGCACGCTCCCGACGACGAGGTTTGCCTCGTCCACCGCAGTCTCGATCTCCTCGGCGAGGGGACCCGAGTTGCCGATGCAGGTGGTGCAGCCGTAGCCGACGACGCTGAATCCGAGGGCGTCTAGATCCTCGGTCAGGCCAGCGGCGTCATAGTACTCAGTCACCACCCTGCTGCCCGGGGCGAGGCTGGGCTTAACCCAGGGCTTGATCGACAGGCCCCTGTCACGTGCGTTCCGTGCGAGTAGTCCTGCAGCCACCATCACACTGGGATTGCTTGTGTTGGTGCAACTGGTGATGGCGGCGATGACGATGTCACCGTGCCTCAGCCTTGCATCACGCCCAGCGATTTCCGCACTGGCGTCATTTAGCGAGGGGTCGATTCCGTGGCCCTGGTGACCGATTGGAGCGTTCAGGCTGGCTGTCCAGTGCGACTTCATCGCAGACAGGGGCACTCTGTCCTGCGGCCTCTTCGGCCCAGCCAGCGAGGGTTCGACGGTGGAGAGGTCAAGCGACAGTGTGGATGTGAACTCGGGAGTCGGTGTCGAGTCGTCGTGGAACAGTCCCTGAGCGCTCAGGTAGCGCTTGACATCCTCGACGTGCGATGGCTCGCGACCCGACAAGAGCATGTAGTCTAGAGTGGCCTGATCGACGGGGAAGAATCCGCATGTAGCACCATACTCGGGAGCCATGTTTGCTATCGTAGCGCGGTCCGGGAGGCTGAGGCCAGGCAGTCCAGAGCCGTGGAACTCGACGAACCTGCCGACGCAGCCGTGTTCCCTCAGCATCTGCACCACCCTGAGCGTCATGTCGGTAGCCGTGACTCCCGGCTGGAGAGACCCGGTCAACTCGAAGCCAACCACCTCGGGCAGAAGCATGTAGATTGGTTGACCAAGCATCACTGCCTCGGCCTCGATTCCACCAACTCCCCAACCGAGGACGCCCAGACCATTGATCATCGTC
The DNA here is from genome assembly GCA_030748335.1 of Candidatus Thalassarchaeum sp. Lineage (GTDB taxonomy): Archaea > Thermoplasmatota > Poseidoniia > Poseidoniales > Thalassarchaeaceae > Thalassarchaeum. Next base: position 3,296 of record JASMMD010000032.1, read on the forward strand.
GTGTGAGAATCGGTGCCAACTAGGGTGTCGGGAATCCACAGTCCCTCCTCCTCGCGAGCGACGCTGGCTATCCACTCGAGGTTGATCTGATGAACGATACCGCGACCAGGGGGGACGGCTCGGAAGTTGTCGAGGCTCTGCTGTCCCCACTTCAGGAACTTGTAGCGCTCGAGGTTGCGCTCGTACTCGATCTCGAGGTTGCGCTCGCGCGCTCCCGGAAACAGGCCGGACACGTCGACTTGGACTGAGTGGTCAACGACCAGATCGACAGGTACCTGAGGGTTCACCCTCTCTGGATCCCCGCCCATCGCAACCATGGCGTCTCGCAGGGCTGCTATGTCAACCACCGCGGGGACTCCTGTGAAGTCCTGCAGTATGACTCGACTGGGGCTGAAGGGAATCTCCGTGGGTTCCATCTCAGGTGACCAAGAGGCTATCTTGATGACGTCCTCTTCGGTGACAAGGAAGCCGTCGCACTTGCGTAGCGCCGCTTCAAGGAGGATGCGAATAGATACCGGGATCCGAGGCAGTTCGCAAGCCCCGGACCTCTCTAGGGCCCCTATGTCCACGAAGGAGGCGGTCGAGCCATCGCTGGCAACGAAGGCGGACCTCGCGCCGAAGGGGTCTGCCTCGCCCATCTCATCACCTACGGTGATGTCGGCATGCATGTGCTCCATGAAGTTGACCCATTGACAAAACGAGATTGGACTTCAATCATTCACCGTGACATGTACTAGGCGGACCTCGTTGATCGGAGTGTCTCCGCTGCCGGTGTCTACCTCGCTAATGGCTGTCACATGATTCATGCCGCTGATGACTTGCCCGAAGACTGTGTGTACTCCGTCAAGGTGACTCGGGGTGCTGTCCTCGGGCACGATGTAGAACTGGCTGCTACCGGTGTTGGGGGAGTTGGTCTTGGCCATGGCGAGGGATCCCGGGATGTGGAGGAGACCATTGTCGGCCTCGTCGGGAAGTGACCACTGGGATTGTTCGCAGGAATCCTGACTGTGCCTGTTTCCGGAACTGTCGAACTCCTCCCCGTTGCAGTAGCCGTACCACTTCGCTGTGTACCCTCCTGTGCCGTCATGATTTTCGAAGTCGCCCCCTTGAATCATGAAATCGTCGATGATTCTGTGGAAGGAGGTGAAGTCGTACCGGAACTCCTCAGTGAGTAGTAGGAAGTTCTCCACGTGGATGGGGGCGTCGTCCTGATAGAGCTCGATCTCGATAAACGCTGTCGTCCTCTCGTTCTCGCCGGGTGGCAGGTAGGAGATCTCGAGTTTAACCACCGGGTTGTCATCAGGTCCGTCGAGCCAGTCCGTGACCACCTTGAACGAGACTAGGAGCAGCATTCCGGCAATAATCAGGGTCACTAGACCGAACGGGGTCGGGTTACCCTCGTCGAAGAGTTGGAGACCCACTCCCATAGATATGGCCTGCTCGTCCATCATCGAGGCGAGTTTGTTCATGCGTCGCCTAGTCTCCTTGTCCTTCGGGTCGAAGTTTAGTGCCCTGCGGTAGTTCTTGTGCGCACGCTGCCAGTGGCGCTTCTGGTTGGCTGTGTCCTGCTCCCCGAGGGCCGTGCCCGCGTCTGCTGCGAATCGCAGTGTCCTCGACTGCTGGGCGCCATTCTCGCAAGCGTCCCAAGCCTCTGATCGCAGCATTTCGAGGGCTTTCTGAGGCTCTCCTGTCTCAATCAAGCGGTTGGCTTCGTCCCAAGCCCCCTTCAGTCCCTCCGGTACAGGCATAAGGCGGCGGAAACGGAACTCATTGAAAATGCCAACGCACGCGGAATCGTGCTGAATCCAGTGACTCGGTGACGGGAACGGCTAAGACCGGATTATTACCGGGTCACCCTGCGCGAACCCCTAGGTGGTGCCGAGCCGAACCATGGAGAAGCAGGAAACGATGGAGCGTATCTGCAACGACTTCACTATCAATATAGCAACAGCGAACGGGACGGGGTCCCAGTCCGCTAACCTGATTGTTCTCAATTCGATGTTCCAGATGGGAGTCCCTGTGAGCGGCAAGAATCTCTTCCCTAGCAACATCTCCGGCCTCCCCACATGGTTCATCATCCGAGCGAGCGACAGGGGCTACCAAGCACCCGGTGACAAGGCGCACATCCAGGTACTGATGAACAAGGACACCTGGCAAAAGGACCTTGCCGGCCTAGAGTCGGGAACCGTGGTAATCTACAACGAGGACGTCAAACTCCCTGTAGACAGGGATGACTGTCCCTCGTTCGGAATGCCGATGACCAAGATGGCCAGAGGAATCAACCCGAAACTTGCCCGCCTTATGTGCAACATGTACTATGTCGGGGCGCTGGCGCATCTCTTGGACATCGACGATGCTGCTATCAGCAATGCCCTTGAGAGGCAATTCAAGGGCAAGGAGAAGGCGATTGAGCTGAACCTGAGGGCCATTGGAGAGGGTCGAACCTACGCCGAGGAAAACTGGGAGGGTGGCATACCCTACTGCGTCGAGGCTCGTGACAAGAACCCTGACGCTTTCCTAGTCGAGGGTAACGAGGCGGTTGCTCTGGGCTCGATCTTCGGAGGTATCAACATGCTCTCGTGGTACCCCATTACTCCATCCTCATCATTGGCTGAGAGTATCATTGAGTGGTTGCCGAAGCTCAGGGAGGGGGACGACGGTGGAGCTACCTGTGCGGTCATCCAAGCCGAGGACGAGTTGGCCGCGGCCGGCATGGTAATCGGAGCCGGGTGGGCCGGTGGCCGTGGGATGACATGCACCAGTGGCCCGGGCATCTCTCTGATGTCCGAGTTCATCGGACTGGCCTACTTCGCAGAGGTCCCTGGTGTCATCTGGGACGTCAACAGGGTCGGACCGTCGACGGGACTCCCGACCCGCACCCAGCAGGGCGACCTGTCGATGCTGTACGAGGCCAGCCACGGCGACACCCAGCACATTGTTCTGATTCCGGGCACCGTGGACGAGTGCTTCGAGTATGGCTGGAGGGCCTTCGACTACGCCGAGAGGTTCCAGACCATCGTGTTCGGGTTCAGCGACCTCGATTTGGGCATGAACCGCTGGTCGACGGCTGGATTCCAGTACCCAGACTCTCCAATGGATCGAGGCAAGGTGCTCCGCACGCAAGATGAGTTGGATGCGGTGGCCAACTACGGCCGCTACCGGGACGTCGACGGAGACGGTATTCCCTACAGGACCCTTCCCGGCAGCGGGCTCGATCCTGTCCTCTACCGAGGGACCGGGCACGACGAGGACGGGGTCTACTCCGAAGACCCTGATGTCTACTACGCCACCGTATCGCGGCTGCGCAGGAAGATTGACGGCGCGCGCGACCTGCTTCCGGCACCGGTCGTTAGGGAGGAGGAGGAACAGCAGATCGGGGTAATCTACTACGGTTCCGTAGAGAACTCCATCACCGAGATAGATGACATGCTGGAATCCACCGGCTTGTCGGTCAGCACCTGCCGCGTCAGGGCCCTACCCTATCACTCCGAGGTGGAGGGCTTCATCGAGAGGCATGACAAGGTCATCGTCCTCGAAATTAACCGTGACGGGCAACTCTACGGAATCCTGCGCAAGGAGTTGCCTGTTGATCTGCTGCCACGGCTCCACAGTGTCGCCTACACCGATGGCATACCCCCTCGTGCACGCGTCTACGCCGACAAGATTCTAGAGGTCCTGGAGGTGACTGCATGAGCGTAATGAAGCTAAATGTGATTGACTTGGAGAAGTCGGAGTACACTGGTGGAAAGTCCTCGCTGTGCCCGGGTTGCGGGCACGACCAGATTTCCAAAATCATCATCCAGGCAGCATGGGAGAACGGTATCTCGCCCGAAGGTATAGCCAAGATGAGCGGCATCGGGTGCTCCTCCAAGACGCCGGCCTACTTCCTAGGCAAGAGTCACGGCTTCAACACCGTCCACGGCAGGATGCCCTCGGTAACTACCGGTGCGAGCATGGCCAACAAGAGCCTGTCATTCATCGCCGTCTCGGGTGATGGAGATACGGCGAGCATCGGAATCGGTCAGTTCATCCACGCCATCAGGCGCAACTTGGACATGGTCTACATCATCGAGAACAACGGCGTATACGGGTTAACCAAGGGGCAGTACAGCGCCACCGTTGAGAAGGGTTCCAAGAAGAAGAAAGGAACGATGAACGAACAGCCCCCGATTGACCTGTGCGCGATGGCAATCAACCTCGGATGCAGTTTCGTCGCGCGCTCGTTCTCCGGCAGCAAGAAGCAGCTGACTGCACTGATTAGAGCAGCAATGGGGCACCGTGGAATGGCAGTGATAGACGTCATCTCACCGTGCGTCACCTTTGCCAACAACGACGAGTCTTACAAGTCCTACAACTATGTCAAGGAGAACGACGAGGTCCTGCACATGCTGGACTACATCCCACACTTCACCCCGATAGAGGAGGTCGATATTCCCGAGGGGGAGTACGATGACATCCAGATGTTCGACGGTTCCACCCTGCGACTGGAAACCGTGGGCGATGACCACGACCCTTCCGACGCCGTCTCCGCGCTATCCGCAATACATCACGCTGAGAAGGAGAACAAACATGTCACGGGTCTTCTGTACTACGATGATAGCATGCAGACTGCTGACGAGGAGCTCGGCCTGACCGAGACCCCGCTGTCCGCTCTGAGCGAGGCCGAGCTACGACCCAGCGAGGCTGAGTTAGCGAGTATCAACGCGGCCTTCCGCGGAGCCTGAGTGACCTCTTTCGACAGTCGGATTCGTTGAAATAGCGAATCCGACTCCGTCGTTCGCTAGTCCCTTAGTGTAGTGGTCCATCATACGAGACTCTGGATCTCGTGACCCTGGTTCGAATCCGGGAGGGACTACCAAAACCGCGTCACAGAGAGCGGTAGAGCAACTGCGAGACCCAACTCACCATGATGATGACCATGAACCAGCCCAGAGCTGCCTTCGCCCTTCCACTGGGCTCCTTCTTCGGTGGGAACGGGTCTATGCCTGCGTCTATCGCCTCGGCGATGATGGCCAGCTCCTCCTCGATTGTCTCGGGCGGCTCCATCTCAACTCACGGCTCCGAGGTCGGATCCCATCCCGAGACGTACGACTCCTCAAGAGCGGCGAACTCCTCCTCGGTTCCAGATAGGTCGACCTCCAGCGAAGCCAGATTCTCCGAGATTCTGGTCGGCTTGCTGGACTTAGGAATGGTAATCGCTCCGGCATCGAAGCACCACTTGATTGCTGCTTGAGCGGGGGTGCATCCCAGAGAGGCTGCGATCCCAGATATGCCCGAGTCGTCGAGCTTGTGGCCACGGGCGAGAGGAGAGTATGCCATCACCTTCGCCCCAACTCCTTCCGAGGCCGCTCGCAGAGCAGGCCTCTGTAGCCAAGGGTTGATCTCAATCTGATTGACGGAGGGCATCACGGAGGCATATGACAGCATTGCATCGAGGTGGTGTGCGCCATAGTTGCTGACGCCTATGGAGCGGGTCCAACCGTTGGACAGGCACTCTTCCATGCCTTGCCAGACCGGGGCCCTCGCGCCGATGTCCTTGGGTGGTGCGTGGACTAGGTACAAATCCATGTAATCCAGACCGAGGTTCTCGAGGCTCTGCTGGCACCTCTGAACCGTCTCCTCGTGACTATTGGCGTGAGGTTGTCGTAACTTCGTTACGACGAAGATGTTGTCTCTGGGAATCCCTGACTCCCTTATTGCCTGCCCAACCTCGTCCTCATTGCCGTATGCCATCGCGGTGTCGATGAGCCTGTAGCCCTGCTCGAGCGCATACAATACGGAAGACTTGCACTCGCCGGGCTCTCCCATCAAGTAGACGCCCAGTCCGAACCTCGGCATGTCGACCTGATGCAGTCTCTCACCAGTGCTGGTGCTTGTGTTCGCGATGGTGAACGAGTCCATGTTCGGCGAAGGTTAGATTACATATTCAATCGTTATTGTAGCGAGGTTGAAGCGTCGTACCTCGTCGAACACGCATGGGAGAGTTGCCAGAGGGGATGGAGATGCCCAAGTCCGAGATTACAACCCCTCACCCATCAGCCTCGGTGGTTCTCAGTAGAGAGCGCGCCGAGGGCCACGAGATACTACTTGGCCATCGGGTTTCTGAGCTTCCGGCCTTCCCTGACGTCTGGTCCTTCCCAGGAGGTGGTATCAGCAGTGTCGACAGGGCTGCCGCCGAATCCCATCCGGAGTGGCTCTCGGAGAGGGGGGCTGATCGGGTCTCCACGTTCGCACTACTGAGGGAGATGGTCGAGGAGTTGGGCGTCGCACCGGACGGTGCTGGTGGTTTCTGCGAAGTCAGTGGCGAAGTCAGGGAGCTGGTCTGTGGAGACAAGTCAGGCTGGTTGGAGTCAATGGAGTCGGGCGAGCTAACCTCTGACGGGTTCCATTGCGAGATGATTACAGAGAGGATTACTCCTCCTCAGGCGCCAGCGAGATTCCACAATTTGTTCTTCCACGTGCCCACAGGGGACCCCGGTGTCACTCCGACGTTCCCTCCCGGCCGCTCCGAGTTCGACGAGTTCCGGTGGTGGAGGCCCGCTGACCTGATTGCTTCCTGGGAGAGCAACGAGATTCGTTTGCCTCCACCCCTCGTCACACTGGCGCGCGACCTAGTGGAGGCCATCGAGAATGAGGGTGATTTGCAGTCCGCTTGCGACGCTCTGGCAGCCGACCCGCCCTCGGGCAGGCATCGCTTCGAGTACGGTCCGGGAGTAGAGTGCGTACTCATCCCTACAAACACGCTCCCTCCTGCCACCCACACCAACTGCTTCATCCTTGGAGAGCGGGGTGGGGAGCGCGTCATCGTCGACCCGGCGGCTAAGGACGAGGAGGGTCTTGAGGAACTTTCACTGAAAGTCCAGGAAATCTACGATGACGGCAGTTCGATTACTGCAACCATACTCACTCACAGGCACCCTGACCACATAGGCGACTTGGGGCAAATCTCCAAGATTTACCAAGCGCCGATCTGGGCGAGTTCCGAGACTCTAGCGGCAATCCCTCCTTGTGACTCAGATCGAGTCCTTAGCGAGGGTGATTCTTTCGTTCTGGATGGGCCTAGTGGTGGAATCCGCTGGGAGGTCATAGAGAGTCCTGGCCACTGCCCTGGCCAAATCTGCCTAGTCGGGGAGTCCGGGGTGGTGTCAGGAGACAACTGCACCCTAGTGGGTACCATCCTAGTGCCTTCGGGCGAGGGCGACATGGGTGCTTACATCTCCGGTCTCGAGAGGATACGCGCTCTGAAGCCGAAGGTACTCTTCCCTGGACATGGCCCTCTGGTTGCCAACCCGAAGAGGGTGCTGACGCACTACATCGAGCACCGCAAGGCGAGGCACCAGAAGGTCTTCGAGGCGGTACGGGCAGGCAACTCGGACATCCCCAGCATCGCCAGCGCGGCATACTCGGACAGCCCTAGAGCGCATCCCCTGCTGGCGCAGGACCAAGCGCTGTCCCACCTAAAGGAGTTGCAGAAGACCGGTGACGTCGAAAACGATGGTAGCGGCTACACTGCGGCCTAATCCGGGTCAAGATTGAAGCATACTCGGCGACAGCGCGTAACGAAACAGAGGTCTTGCGATGGCTGAAGACAAACGGTGGTGGAAGAGGGGCAAGGATTCTGACACCTCCAAGGAAGATATCGAGGATTTGCTGAATGAGGCTGAGGCCAAGCGCCTCCAACGCGAGGAGGAGTTGGCAGAGGCCGAGCACCGAGCAAAGATGGCGAAATTTACGGATTCCGCGCCCAGCACTATCAAAGAGTCAAAATCCGGTGATGGTTCCCCGGTGGAATACATCGGACAGAGGCTCGTACTGAAGCCCGATGCCAATGGGTGCTTCTACGTCAAGGGGGGTATTGGAGATATCGCGAACATAGATTTCCTAGTGGACACCGGAGCGAGTTACTGCTCGGTCCCGGAAAAGCTTGGTGTCATCGATATGGTGAAGACACTCAACCTGGAACGAGGAGAAACAATCGAGACCACGACAGCAGCTGGCCCGGGGATGGGGTACAGGACTACTTTGCCTAACATAGAAATTGGGCAGATGAATATAAACAAAGTTGATGCGCTAATCAACCCCCTAAGGACAGGGGATTCTGAATACTGTATTCTCGGTATGAGTTTTCTCGAGCACATTGACTGGAGACATCAGAAT
>JASMMD010000033.1 GCA_030748335.1 Candidatus Thalassarchaeum sp.
CGCCTGGCTCGCAGGCGACTCGGCTCCGGTTCTCAAAGGAGCGGACTCGGCCGAAGCCGACGGCGCGCTCGGTGGACGCTCGACCAGCGCGCCCATCAGCGTCAGAGTCCACTTCAAGCCGCCCAGCAGCATCCCTCAGGAGCAGCTCACCCTGCACCTCCCCAGCGATGAGGTGCTGCCACTCAGGGTGGGCGGTAGGCATGACCCGGTCATAGGGCCCAGAGCGGCACCGGTCGTAGAGGCCGTGGCGATGCTAGTGCTCGCCGACTTGGGCATGATGGGCGGCTACATCGGAGCCGAATGATTAGGCGTTTCTCTCCCTCATCTGTTGGATTCGCAGCGGTAGGTTGACTGCGAACATCGCAGCAATCACGGTGAAAACCATGACCGTCCCTAATGCCACTCCGTAGACACTGGTCAACTCGACACTCTCACTCAACCTCCGTGCGGAGACATCGTCGAAGAGCCCAACGAAGGCGGGGATGATGAGGTTAATCAGCAGAGTCAGACCCGCCACCGAGGAGGCTATCGCAGGGGTGATTAGCAGCGACTTGTGATATCGTGAGGTAATCTTGGTGACTTGCATTACGTAGACCTCGCCGGTACGGATCGAAGTATCCAGCATTGAGAACCTGATTATACCGCTCGTGAGCTCCATGTACATCACTAAGAACACGGCGTAGAGCAGCAGCAGCATCTTCTGGTAGATTTCTTCCTCAGGCAGGAAGCTGATGCCGAAGTCTACCTTGCTACCCGCGAACCTCAGAGTGACTACAATCAGTAGGGCGTAAGAGACTATCAGGGCCCTCTGGTCCCTCTGGAAGATTCCGTACAACCCTCCAATCAGCCCACCCACGATTATCAGCAGGTGCAGAACCCCTCCGAGAGTCTGCATCCCGAGCATGTTACTGAGGGCGAACCAGGCCGTACCGCTCACAGGGGTGACCATGAACGTCAACAGGCTCAGTACCATCAGCACTCCTGCGGAACCCATCTGCAACGAGGCGACCATCCTATCAGGAGGCAGGAACTTCGTTGTGTTGACTATGGGCCCGCCGAAGAACGACTCGATTATCGTCGGCACATGGACCTCGGGAATAGCGTCCTCCGGAATATCGGTGCTGGACTTCATCCGACCTGCCGCCTTCTTGCGGCTCGGGGGTGCGGAGCTGACCTTCTTGCCCTCGTACAGGTGCGCGGTGTCGCTGGCACCGTTCTCCGTAGCGTTCTCGTCTGCCATTCACGACCCTCCTAGAATCCCCTAGCCCCTGCCAGAGCCGTGTTGAGCAGCATGTCCGGCTCCCAGTCCATGACATTGGCACCTAGGCCCCGCAGTTCGCTGAGCAGGATGTCTCGCTCAGTTTTGAGAACTTCGTAGCCAGTACGATCGAGACGGCGAGCGTCGAACTCGAACTCGAGGCTGCTGGGTGAGAGGACGGTGACATCGAAGTTTCTGGACCTCAAGTCACGTACGGCGCTAACAACCGTAGAATCATCTTCAAGGGGGCTCAGGATAATCACCGGGCTGCCTCTGTTGATGTGAGGCATGATTCGGTCGGTGACCACCTTGAGGGGAGTGTTGCCCTTGGCCATGGCTCCGGCCAACTTGGTCAGCAGGACGTACAACTGCTTCTTGCCGGTGTCGCGGTCGACGGATACTATCTCGTCACCATAGGTCACCAAACCGACCGAGTCGCGTCTTGATAGGAAGTACTGCGAGAGGCTGGCAGCAGCCCTAGTGCTGTAAACTAGGGAGTTGCGACTCACTGGACCGGTCTCCGCTATCTTCCTGCTGTCGACGATTAGGATGATGTCGCTCACCGCGTCACGCTCGTACTCGTTCACCATCATCTTGCCAGCGCTTCTGGCCGTCGCGTTCCAGTTGACCTTCTTCATCGGGTCTCCGGGAATGTACTCTCTGAGGTTGTAGAAGTTCGAGCCCTCGCCGGGGTTTCGTATGTTGACCGCTCCAGTGAATATCTTCGGGACCCTGCTTTTGATCATGGCATCCTTGATGTCCTCCATCTTGGGGAACACTAGGAAGTCGTCATACAGGTGTATCTCGCGTTCGTTGTGGAACAGTCCGAAGGCGTCTTGGACTCGTATGCACACCGGGCCCACTGTGTAGAATCCACGGAGTGGCGTCTCAATCGTGTATGAGATCTCGGTCTCGCGCTGGGGCCCGAGTTCCATCAGCACGTAGTTCGCGCCCTTCTTGATGCGCATCACTTCAGGCACCCTGTCTCTGACCTCCAGAACCTTGGAGAGATTAGATCGGTTCTGGATTCTCAGCGTGACGTCAATCTCGCCGTCTTCAAATATCCTAGCGGAGGATATCCGACGGAGCGCCGAGATGGAGTGCAGTTGGATGCCCTCGTCTGCATCGGCATCGTCCACTCTTCTGCCGGACGAGGCCACATCGGCATGCGAGGTTCGGAAGGCAGCCCAAGTCAGGAAAGACAGCAGCACCACTGCCACTGTGACTAACTGCGAGTTGCGCAGGACCAAGCCAAGCAGGTACATGGCTATGGCCAAAGCCGCGAACATCGCGGACTTCCTGCTCCATGCCATGCACCTCACCCTCCTTCAGGACGCTAATTCGCTAGCCACTCAGACGGTCGGGACCTGGACTTGACGGAGAATGTCTTGGACGACCTCCCCATTCTCCAGGCCCTTGATCTGGTGCTCCGGCTTCAGTATCAGCCGGTGAGCGATTGCCAACTCTGCTACGGACTTCACATCGTCGGGTGTGACGAAGTCGCGACCCCGCATCGCTGCCGCGGCTCGCCCAGTCTTGAGCAGTGCCTGGGAACCTCTCGGCGAGGATCCTACGAGGACACGGGGGTCCTCACGAGTCCTAGATACAATCTCGACCATGTACAGTCTGACTGCGGGATCGACATAGACGTCCTCGATGGCCTGTTGCATCGCTACGACCCGAGCCGGGTCGGTGATAACCTCGACCTCGACCGCGTCCTTCTTCCTGGCGATACGCCTGTTGAGAATCTCGACCTCGTCTGCGCGGTCGGGGTAGCCGACGCTCATCTTCATCATGAAACGGTCTAGCTGTGCCTCGGGTAGAGGGTAGGTACCCTCCTGCTCGACAGGGTTCTGAGTCGCCATCGTAAGGAATGGAGCGGGTAGCTTGTGAGTGACCACTCCCACCGTAACTTGCAACTCCTGCATCGCCTCAAGCAACGCAGCCTGCGTCTTCGGAGGCGCTCGGTTGATCTCGTCAGAGAGCAGCAGGTTGCAGAAGATCGGTCCAGGCTTGAACGTGAACTCGCCCTTCTTGGCGTCGTAGATGTTGGTTCCGGTGATGTCCGCAGGCAGCAGGTCAGGTGTGAACTGGACACGCTTGAAGTCGCATCCCAGTGCATCTGCGAAAGTATTTGTCATCAGGGTCTTGGCCAGTCCAGGGTAGTCCTCGAACAGCAGGTTCCCGTTCGATAGGATGTTTACCAGAACGTTGTCGATGACATGCGCCTTACCGATGATGACCTTCTGCACCTCGGTGCTGATGGCTCCGGCGATCGCACCGACCGCAGTCAGCTTCTCGCTCATCTTCTTCTTGCCGCGTGCCTTCTCGGCTTTCTTCGCGTAACCCTCCTCGACATCGTCGGGAGGGGGTTCTTCCTTCTTCTTGGCTGGTGGTGGTGCATTCATTTTTTTCATCTCTCCTTTTTTTTCAATTGCTCTTTCCCCACCGTCTGATGGCCTGCATCAACTTGCGCAGCTCTTGGGGGGAATAGGTTTTGCTCTTGCTATATGCCAGCTCTACTAGCCTAGGGTCGCCAATCATGGATTGGATCTCCGATGGCGGTTTGGAGGCCATCTGGTCCCTAGTCAGGTCGTGATGAACTCTGATTTTGGTGAACAGCGCCTGCTGGACGCGCAGGCGATAGGTCTCTGGATCTAGTTTGCTGGGTCGCTGGTTGAACCTAGTCAGATCAAAGACGTGTCGCCAGTTCTCCTTCTCTGGCACCACCATCATGGCGACAAGCAACAGTAGGCCCACGTTCAGGACCACGAGCCACTTGAGGAAGTCATTCGAGGTGAGGAGGACCACAGTCCCCATGCTCTCGACGAAAGGAGCGGAGACGATTCCTGTGATGTGGCGACTCTCATCGAATACCACTTGGAAGTTGGAAACGTCGTTCCTGATCTCGCCGGATAGAGCCAGATTGTCGTGTTCCATCATTGAATGAATCAGCAACTCGTAGTAGACCTCGTTGCCCAACCACTCGTTGTTGTCGTGGATCTCCTGCATCCAGCAGCTGCCCACGACTCCCTCGCACGATTGGCTGAGGCCCGTACCGGCAGCGACCTCGTCGGTCCAGAGCCGATTTGAGAACGCTTCCTCGTCAGATACGAAGACGATACTCCCGGTGACCTTCAACTCGCCTATGTCGCCGCCGACCAGTCCTCCCTGGCCCGAACGGACCTGATCGTAGGCGCTGATGTTGTGGTAGTCGAATCGAATCATGAGCGAGATATCGCCCGGGGCTGGGTTGAGCGGGTTGCTCGCGTCCCCGTCTCCCATCAGGTCGATGAAAGCCGAGGATGACGCCCTAGCGAGAATCTTGACATCTCTCTCGTGCGGATGAGTGGTGTCCCTTAGAGAAGGCTCAAACTTCATTCCGGTGGGCGAGCGGAACATCACGGGAATCCTGCAGGAGGAGGGGTTCTGGTTGACTATCTGGAACTCGGAGCAGCCCTTGCTAGCAGCCCCGGCCTGCATCTCATTCACGTCCTCTGCGACGGCTGCGACACTCCATACGTTCTGCCAGGACGGGTAGCATGGGCTGGGGTCGCAGTCATACTCCAACCAGTGCTGATTCTCGTCGTTGAGTGGGTGTCCGAAGTAGGTCACTCCAAACTTCGTGGCGAGTCTGTTGGCGTTAGTCCCGTCGGCAGCCACAATCACCTTGCCCCCCTTATCGGTGACGAAGTCGTAGATGGCCTCAGCCTCAGTCTCGTCAATTGGCTTCTCGGGGGCGATGATTAGGAGCATGGTCCTGTGCGGATCCTTCCAGTCGTTGACGAGCATGGGGGTGGACATTGTGTTTGCCATGAAGTACCCGTCCCCGCCGTTATCTAGGCTACCGCGCATGTCGGAGAGCTGGTAGAGCTCCTCCTCCTCGTACGCCGAGTAGGCCGTCGATTTACCCATGACGAACAGCATCGGGAGCAGCAGTAGCAGCGCCACGGTTATCGAGACGGCACCGATGATGTAGGTAGAGAACTGGTACTCCTCTCTCTCCTCATCAGCCATCCGTGTACCTCCATCCCTCATTCCAAATAACCTAGGTAGCACCTACGGTGCTTCCGCGAGCATCATTCCACAGTTATATGTTGCTGCCGGTAGTTCATGCCGCTGAGCCGGTTTAGGTTCTCTAGGTGCTGTTTCTGCACCCTCTCAATCATCTCCTTATGGTGCGTTGTGAAGGTAGTATCAGATTCTTCTTGAAGGTGCCAGATAAGCGAAGGCCAAGGCGCAGATAAGAGTGACCAATCCTGGGGCAGGCAGGCTAGAGCTGACGACCTCCACAGGATCGCTGTCCCCTGTGGAATCATCCTCCTCAGCCTCGACCAAAGGCGGTTCGACCGTTACCGTGGTATCGTCTTCGGCTATCTCGGAGCCGCCCGAGTTCATCGCCCCGTTGGAGGATACGGAGACCTCAATCTTGCAATTCCTGCGAGGGTGGCTCTCCGAGGCCGTCGCAATCAGGTTCGTCTCAACGGACTGACCAGGTGCGATGTTGCTGGTCATCAGGGAATCCAGCCCATTGTCGGTGGTCAGAAGTGGGCAGTTGTCACTGACCTCTATCTCCCCGACCTTGTCTTGGACGTTGCCGCTGTTGGTCACGGTGACCTTCAGGATGACGTCCGAGCCCGCGTTCATCGGCCCCACGGGGTCCGTGATGTCGACCTCGATCGAGTATATGGTTGGAATCTTCAGATCGCCCACTGCATCCTGCCCCTCCCCGGGGAGGGAGATAGGTAGCCCAGCTCTCGTGACCAGAGTGGCCGAGATGGTGAACTCCTCCTTGGAATCGGCAGCAAAGCTCCAGACGTCTATGCCCGAGACCGTGAGCGTGAATGACTTGTTGTCTCCGGCTCCGATGTTCTCCGATTCGGGTCCGTCCGCCTCGCCACCGAATGGAATCTCATAGTCGAACTCGATGCCTATGTCCACGAGTTCCTCGTTGTTGATGAAGAACTGTATCGCGACACCGCCATCGGTGCCGACGTTGAACGGAACATCCTCGTTGTCCTGCGGGTATTCGATCCCCAATTCCCACGACCCCAGTTGGCCGTGAACCGGAGCTGCACAAGTCAACAGTAGTATGGCGACCCCTGCAATTGAACTCCATCTCATGCTAGACTTCCAACATACCGCTGCTCGCACGCTTTGTTAAGACCTTGACCATTTTGCGCCTGTACGACGGGGGGTACCACGTATTCAGGACCGGCCTGACCGCCTTCCTGACCGCTTCGGCCAGTTCGTCGATGCTGGACTCTCCGCTCCAACTGGTCAGGACTCCGTCCGCTTCGGAAGAGTGGAATCCGGGAATGGCTTCCAGTCCAGTAGTCGCCACCCTGAGGTCGCTGGGGGAGCCGTCAGGACCCCGCTTCCAGAGAACAGCGACCCCGGCCTCCGGAAAGTCCCAGGACTCACGCTGACGCAGCTTCTGGTAGTCGCCCTTCCAGTCCGAGATGTCACCGGGCAGAGTGAGGTGAGTCACCAGTTCTCCGGCAGAGAGGACGTTGCGGGTTATCCCGTCCAATTCAAAGAACTCCGTCAGTGGCATCGATCTGTTACCCTTGGGGCCCGCTAGGTGAATCGTCGCACCTAGGCACATCAGCACTGGGGCCAAATCAGCCTGGTAGGTGGCTACGCACTGGGTATTCTGGTTCGGGATTACCCTGCAATCCGCCCCCGTCCCGCAGTCGCACTTGTAGCACCATTCAATCGACTCCCGCCATTCCTCAGACTGGTTGAACCAAAAGCACCGGGTGTCTAGGCAGATGTTGCCTCCCACGGTGCCAGAACGA
This sequence comes from Candidatus Thalassarchaeum sp., assembly GCA_030748335.1. GTDB lineage: Archaea > Thermoplasmatota > Poseidoniia > Poseidoniales > Thalassarchaeaceae > Thalassarchaeum. The sequence goes on from JASMMD010000033.1 coordinate 7,060, forward strand.
CGAATCATGACGCTCGCGACCATGCTGGAGGCCTTCGCCAGCAGTGGGTGCACAACGTTCGAGTCAGCTAGGTCCTGCAGCCTGACCATTGCCCCGATATGGACCTCGGACAGCTCGGTTAGCTCTGGCACTCCAGCAAGCGAGATCACGTGCGGCTTGGAATTCAGGTGCCACTTGTAGTTGGGCAGCAGGTCTGTCCCCCCTGCCACCCAGTCGAACTCTTGGCCTGATTTCTGCAGGTCGCCGGCTAGCGAGAGCGCCTCGTCGAGCGAGCCCGGAGTATGGAGGGTGAACGGCGGCATCCGCATCAGGAGCCACCCCCATGCCGTCTCTCTGCATGCTTCCAGGCACTGCCCGCGAGACGAGGACTCTCCATGTAGTCGCTGTCCGGAGTGACGCTGACGACCCAGCGCTCATCCTGCTCGTCAGCGGGTATCTCGGGGTTGAATCCGAAGAGGGCTCCGTTGTTGTAGTCAGGAAGGTCGGGGTCCGAAGCTCGGAGGAAATCACGCTCGGCGTGCTCGGACGCGCGGGCCTCGAGCGTTGCTTGGAGCTCTGAGTGCCGCAACACGGGCGAATCGAGGTCCAGTGGATCCATTTCTTCCTTCTTGCACCTGTCCTCAATCATCCGGTGAACCCGATCAGGGGTGATTGGCAGCTCACTCGTGCGAATCCCAATCGCGTCGTACACGGCGTTACATACTGCAGGGAGGATGGGCAGAAGCGGTCCCTCACCAGCCTCCTTGGCACCGAACGGCCCCTCGGAGTCGTTGGACTCCACGATGATGGGAACCACCTCTGGCATCTCGTGGATAGTGGGAATCTTGTAATCAAGCAGGTCTGGGTTGATCAGGTGACCATTCCTGCCGTACTTCATCTCCTCGCTGAGCACCTGACCCAGCCCCATGTGGCAAGAGCCGATTATCTGCCCCTTCACGGACAGCGGATTGAGTGCCTTGCCGCAGTCGTGTGCTGCCCACACCTTCAGCACCTTGGTCTGACCCGTCTCCACGTCGACCTTGACCTCGGCCACGTAGGCCGAGAACGAGTAGGCGGGGGCAATCCCAGCTCCCGCACCCTTGTGGACACGCCCCATCGGTGGCGTCCGGTAGGCGCCGGATGAGACTAGGGCGCCCTTATCCTCCTGAGCCTTGTGAAGCGCCTCAAGGTATGAGACTCCGATCTTCGGGTCGTCCCGCATGTAGATTCGACGATCTCCTATCACCAGCCTGTCGTTTGGGGCCTCGGTCATCTCCGCTGCTGCATCCAGTAACTCTTGGCGTATCTCCATCGCAGCAGAGATGGCCGCGTTGGCATTCATGAAAGTCACACGCGACGAGTACGAGCCGAGGTCGACCGGTGCAGTGTCCGTCTCCCTGCTCCTGATTCTGATCATGTCCAGTGGCAGGCCCAGGACCTCAGCGACCGACTGGGCGACTACGGTGTCGGAGCCCTGACCAATCTCGGCCGCCCCGGTGTGGACCGTGACGCCTCCATCCATGTCGACCTTGAGGTGGACTGTGGCGTGGGGGAACTTGTTCGGCTCCCAGTGGATGGGCAGCCCACTGCCGGAGATGAAGAAACCGCATCCGACGCCGATTCCGTGACCGTAGGGAAGCTTACGGAACTTCTCGTCCCAGCCTGAAGCCTCTCGAACTCGCTCTAGGCACTCCCGCATCCCGATGCTGGTGACTCTGAATCCTGTGATGGTGGCTGAGTGAGGGGGTAGCAGGTTGGCAAGCCTCAGTGTAATCGGGTCGACACGCAACTGCTCGGCGATTCCATCCATGCCAACCTCGAACGCGCACCTCGAGTTCACCGCGCCGTGACCCCTCATGGCGCCGCTAGCAGGTTTGTTGGTCCAGACCCGCGCCCCGGTGTAGTGGAAGGCCCCGATCTCGTATGGGGCGGTATGCAACACTCCGTTGTAGTAGGTTGTAACATGTCCGAAGGATGCGAAGGCACCCCCATCGATCAGGGCATCAGTCTCGATACCGCACAGCCTGCCTTCAGAGTCGGCGTGCAGGTTCATGTCGATTCGAGATGGATGTCGCCCGCGATTCACCCAGAAGACCTCTTCGCGGTCGAAGTTGATTCTCACCGGCCTACCGGTCTTCCGTGATAGTATGGCAGCGCACATCTCATGAGGAAACGGGTCGGACTTGCCTCCGAAACCACCGCCGACAAAGGTCCTGTGGACGTTGATCTGATGCATCGGCACGTCGAGGACATCGGCCAAGGCCCTGTGGACGTAGTGCGGGACCTGCTGGGGAGTATAGAGAGTCAGTCTGCCTGATGGATCCCAATTGGCGACCACGGCATGGGGCTCGGTGAACCCGTGATTGGCACCGGCGAACTTCCAGCTGGAGCTGTGGCTGGCTACCGCGTTGTCAGCCATTCCCTTGATGTCGCCGAACTCCTGAAACACCCTCTTCTGAACGTTCGACGAGCCGATGTGGTACTGCCCCCGGTCGTGGATTGGCTCGTCGGAGTCCTCGAGCCCCCCTCTCATGTCGTGCAACGCCTCGAGTTCTTCGTACTCCACCTCGATTAGGCGAACCGCTTCTCTGGCCGTGGACTCGTCGATGGCAGCTACACAGGCCACTGGGTCCCCGACATGACGCACCTTCTCCTGCGCCATCGCGTGCTCGTCCTTGGTCACGGGAAGCACCCCGAAACTCCCACTGGCGTCGCGCCCGGTCGCAACAGCGACCACCCCGGGCAACTCTAGGGCCGCCGAGACATCGATCGAAAGTACCCTCGCGTAATGGTGCTTGGAGCGAACGATTCTGCCGATTAGTTCTCCCGGGAGCCTCACGTCATCTCCGTACTGTGCCTGCCCGGTGACTTTCCACCTGCCGTCTACCAGCGCAGTCGGCTTGCCGACGGCGGATCCTGTAACTAGGTCGTCGTGCTTATGCTCGCCCAATCCCTTGATTCCCGCTATCGCCTCCTCGTCACGCAGATCGCTGGTACCACGACTGCCTCCCGAGCCAGGGCGTGGGAAGGGCAACTTGCCGCTCTGCTGACGATAGCCCTCGACCTTGTCCTTGTCCTCGCTCATTGCATCACCTAGTCTGCTACATAACCCGGATCCGGGTCGCTCTTGGCCGCTGTGGAGTCCTCGATTGCTTCTCCCGATGTCAGAATATTGGACGCGGCCCTGACCGAGTCCACAATCTGCTGGTACCCGGTGCACCTGCAGAGGTTGCCCTCTATGGCAGCCTTGATCTCGGCATCATCGGGTGTAGGATTGTCTTCAAGAAGCGCTGAGATCACCACTAGGAAGCCAGGTGTGCAGAAGCCGCACTGGCTCCCCCCGCACTCCGTGAAGGTCTGTTGAATGGGGTGCAGGTGGTGTCCGTCAGCCAGTCCCTCCACTGTGGTTATACTACATCCCGAGCCCTCTTGGGCAAGGGTGAGGCAAGACAGTCGCGGGACCCCGTCTATCAGCACACTGCAACAACCGCAGGTACCCATGTCACAGCCTCGTTTGGTCCCCAGACTGCCGGCTTGGTCACGCAGGACGTCAAGCAGAATCGCATTGCTCTCGATGCTTAGGGAAACCTCCTCGTCATTGACCACCGCTGACCAAGGCACCTCGCCGGCCGCGGGCAGCATCGGCAGTCGGAACTGAACCATGCAGTGTGCGCACCAGCCGCTACGACCTTTAGCATTCGGTTTGACCCCTGCGGGGTCAATTCAGGTCTTCCGCGACCAGACCCATGATTTCCTGCTCGACTCTCTGGAGGTGCTCACCGAGCGTGCTCCTAGCCATCCCCAACTCTTCAGCCATCTCCCGGAGTGTCACGTTAGAATCAGGCTCGTAGTAGCCCCTTCTCACGGCGTGAGACAACACCTCGCGCTGCCGCTTGGTCAAAGTGTCC
>JASMMD010000034.1 GCA_030748335.1 Candidatus Thalassarchaeum sp.
GCCGTTATACCCCACCGTCTAGAGCATTCGCTCACGGTGGGTTTTCTCAGTTATTGTCACCTGACTAGAGGTAAACTGCTTGTCAGTGCATCGATTTCCGAACGTGGGCCGGGGCCTATTCCAAGTACGGTGACGGTTCCTGCCGGAATCTCAGTATGTCCTGCGTCGGTCACCATGTAGCACACCAAGCCACAGACTCGGGCATCTCCGAATAGCCTCTTCAGGGACTCCAGATCCGAGGCCTCGCAGACTATCTTCCTCGCCCCATCCCTCATGTAGCGCTTAAGCATCCTCGGTTGCTCTCGCTTGGCCTTGAGTACGCACTCGGCCACCGCATGCCCGCACTGGGCTGCGAGTTTCCCTTTCGAGAGCTTCAGGTCACTGCGAGTGACCAGCACCATCGTGATCTCAGACTCTGCTCGAGACAGGGTCCCTCACCGCCATTGGAGCCGGAGGTGCAACGTGCCTAGTCATGATCTCACTGAGTGGGTTGGCCAGCCAAGCCACGAAAGCCACGTTGCCTGCGGCATGCAGCAAGTCGTAGGGGATGCCAGCCGTCAGGTAGACCAGGAACACTTCGCTGCTGAGTGAGTGGAGGGCGCTGAGAGAGACTATCCAGTCGAATGCGAATGCCGAGACGACGGCTAACACGGCTAGAGCATGGATAGCGATGCGCCCGTCAACGTAGAGTCTGTTAGATAGGGTCGCGCCGACGATTCCGACTGCCGACCAACCGACCGCTTGGTACAGTGACCAGAGCCCATGGCCCAACAGCACGTTCGAGCACAGAGCCACGGCTACCGCAAGAGCGACGACGCGAGGGGCGCCGAAGTGAATGCCTGCCAATAGAACGATTACAGTGACTGGCTGGACGTTTGGTATTGGGTCCAGAAGCACCCGGCCGGAAACCGCGAACGCGCCCAAGAGGATGAGAAGGATTAGGTCGCTTCCTGAGGACATTTTCTGCTCCGCTCTCCACAGCGCCCATCCAATCAAGGAGAGCATGGCGATGTTGATTGCGAGCATGCCGTAAGGCCCGATTGCTACTGCATGTGCATCCAACATGTGCGCCCCTCTACTAGTCAGATTCAACTTGCACTTCATGGTTGTCCTGCAAGGGGCCTCACCAAGTGTCCACTCGCCAAGTAATGACGCTGTCAGAATCCAGTTCCAACTCGGTTACACCCACCATCGATAGTGCCCCGTTGTGATAGAGCGACCAGTACGCCCCACTGAAGTTACCAGACATCTGACTGGGATCGACTCCGGCTATCGAGTTGACCATTATACCGAACGTGTATTGTGTCGTGTTCAAGGCAAAGGCATCGTCGGTCGCGTTGACAGCGGTGGTCATCAGCGACCACGCTGAATCGTGTCCGGAAAACCCACCGATGCATGCTCCGGACTCGTTCCACTCCCCGTCGCTCATGAACTCGGAGCCATCGAAGTCTATGTGCTTGCGACCCTGTTCAAAGCCATCGGGCGCCTCTGTCGGAGGGAAGTGGATGCAGACGACTTGTTTGCCGCCCCAGATGTCGGGCAGACCATAGTGCGGATCATCTTCCTCCTCGACCAGTTCTGCAGTCATTCTAGCCCACTCCGTGCTTATCGTAGGGAATGATATCAGGAGCAGGATGAGCAGTCCCAGTGACATTGCCTTCAGAGAGTCAGACACGGAGCCCGAGGTCCGTTCAATCGGTTATTGAACAATGCTAGTCATCCAGTTCCGCTATCTTCCTGCGCAACGCCTCGCTGACCGCCTTGCCGTCGGCCGAGCCGCCAAGCCTCTGCATGACCGCGCCCATCAGCGGGCCCATCGCGCCCAGCCCCCTTTCTGCAATCATGTCCGTGTTCTCCGCTACCACCTCATCGACCGCGGTCTCGACGGCTCCAGCGTCAGCGGGGGTGAACCCGCCCTCCTCAGCCTGAGACGTGAGCCACTCGAGGCGCTGTTGGAATTCAGTGTCATCGAAAGACGGTCCCTCCAGCCAGAGCTTTCGCGCTAGAGGGACTAGTCCCTCGCGCGTGATGATTGATTCCTCTCGCGCGTGTACGACTAGCGTGAGGGTTTGCCATGGGATCTCCGACTCGTCACGTCCCGTGCCCTCTGTCACCTCCGCCCGGGTGTTGTCCAGTATCGCTGAGGCCCACGCCTTGGCGGGCAGTGGGGGGCATCCGAATGGCCCGCCCTCCACTCCGGTGATGAGGATGTCATCCATTTCGGAGCCCAGTATCGCTTCCATCTGGTTCTCGGACAGGTCGAGCTCCTGCAGCCTCTCGCGCCTCTGCTCGGTGCTAAGAGGGAGGTCATCCCGGATTTCATCCCAGTGCTCAAGAGAGACCTCTCGCAAGGGAATGTCGGTCTCAGGGTACATCCGCGCTCCACCTGGGAGCGGGCGCAACGCAGTCGTCGTGCCATCGGCCGGCTGCCCCTTCCTGATTACGACGTTTCGGACCTCCTGAGGGATCCTGTGGTAGGCGCCTCGAGCGCGTTCGACCACCGCCTCCAATGCCAGCTTTGACTGCCAAGGGGGGGCGACGCATAGTACGAAGGCGTCTTCCTCCGCCAACGAGAGTGCCTGACGGACCCCCTCCACCTCGATTTTTGATATCCCATATGCAGGGAGTTCGTCCGAGTGGAATATCCCGGCGACCCCCGCAAGCCTCGCCGCGCTTGCCAGCTCCCTGCCGAGGCGAGGTAGTTCCGCTCCGTCGGCGTCCGGCTGTTTGCTACCTATCTTGTCGGCAAATCCAGGCAGGGCCGTTCCTTGGACCACCGAGCCACTCGAGAGCGAGTCGCGGACCATCTCAGACTCGCAGTCGACAAAGCAGTTCGACAGGTCGTGGACCTCGAGAGGGAGTCGGGACGATGCTGCTGCGGCCACCCGGTTCTCGACCGGAATCTCGTCGTCAGACCTGTCCGGGGGTAGGGGAGGTAGGTTCGCATCGCCTCTGAGTTCGTTGGCGAGGCGGTACATGTGCAGCTGACGTGCCATCTCAAGCCTGATTATCCGAGGTATCCAATCGAGGTCCTGACAACCCTTGATCTCGACGCGATCACCGCATGCTATGCTCACATTGAGATCCTGTCTGATGGAGCCGAGGCCCCTGCGAACCCTGCGGGTGTCCCTGAGTAGGGTGCCTAGGGCTAATGCGGTCTCCTTCGCGTGATCGGGGGTCTGCACATCCGGCGCGGTCGCTATCTCAACCAGGGGCATGCCGAGCCTGTCGAGGGTGTAGAATACCGTCTCCCCTGACGAGGATGGTCTAGTGTCTAGCTTTCTCGCCGAGTCCTCTTCTAGGCAAATCACATCCACTCCTACCTCCCCAGAGGGAGTGCCCACAGAGCCGTCGGTGGCAATCAGCGTGGTGCGCTGGAAGCCACTGGTGTTAGATCCGTCCACCACTGTCTTGCGCATCGCCTGAAGGGCTGAGACCGGTTTCGCATCCATCAGGGCAGCCATGGTGAGGACTAAGTCAACTGCGTCGCTGTCGTGCTCAAGTGGCGGGGCCTCGTCCATCTCGATCAATCCGGCGTTGGGAGGTTGGACGTAGACGAAGGAGCGGTTCCTCCTCTGCTCGAAGCGAGCGGCGACGTCAATTTGGCCCGACTCGCCCTCGGACGCCCTCAGCCTCCGGCTCGATCGCGGCCAGTCATCAGGCACCTCGTCTATGCCGTAGTCGAACAGATCGCTAGGCATCCTGGAGTGCAGTTTTCCGGTGGCCAACTGCTGGTGAATCTCCAGCCCGCACATGAATCCGAGTGCGATTGGGTCGAGGTCCTGGGGGTTATCGACATCACCGCGCGGCTCCAGTGCCATCGGCTCCGGGAGAGGGGGCCGTTCAATAGACTCAACGGGCGAATGAATAGATATCATTGGTGGGACTGAACACCTCGCCGCTCATCCGGAGGTGAGCTAGGACGTCGTCAACGGTGGTCTCGGGAATCTTCCTGACCGAGGCTCTGTTGTATATCTCCGTGATGTGAGCTGTCCCGTCGCCCTCCGAGCAAATCTCCCTCAGTATGCTGCGGATCATGGTATTGGTGGCGCGAGCGCCGGCGGATATCCCGGAGTACAGCTCCGACTCGTCCTCTATCCCGGATTCCTCCCTCCAATGCCTGAACACGGCTAGAGCGACCTTTGCGTCCTCGGAGGATGCCACGTCCCTGAGGTGCATCCTAGCGTGCGCCTCCGTCAGGCGGATGAGGGCCTCGAGAGCGCGGGCCGTGATTGGTATGACCTCGGACTCCCCCATCTGGTCATCACGGCCGTAGGACTGGCGTTCGTTGGTGTAGTAATCGAGAATCTCGGCTCTAGCATTATCATCGAGGTCGGGGTGAATGTTGCGCTTGGCGTAAGCGATGTACTTGCGCAGGAACTCGAGAGTGAAGTGCTCGGTGTCGTCAACACCGGTGGCGAATATCTGGTCAGCCTGCTCCTCGGTGGGGTCTAGGTCGAGGGCTTCCTCAACCTTGGTTTCGCTGACTCCTAGGGTCCTAGTGTCCAAGATGTGCCTAGCGATCCTCTCATCGTCCTCTACCCTTACCTCATCCCTAATCATCCAAATGATGTCAAAGCGAGAGGCTAGTGGTGGTGGCAAGCCGGTCTCGTTGTACGAGCGCATGACACTCTGATTCGGACCCCTCTTGGTGAATCTCCCCTCCTTGGGGTTCGCCGCTGCGAGGATGGAGCATCTTGAGGGTAGGGTGGCGGTTATGCCTCCCTTGGCGACGTGAATCTGCTGCTGTTCCATGGCGGGGTGCATGACTTTCCTGTCCTCCTCGCTGATCTTGTCGAACTCGTCAATCGCTGCAAGGCCCCTGTCTGAGAGAGGCAGTACTCCCGCCTCCAAAGCGAATCTACCGTCTCCGAACGCGTCTCTGACGGCGGCTGCTGTCAAACCAGCCCCCGAGACACCACCGCCCGAAGCCAGCTTGCCACGGGGAGATAGTTTGGACATGTAGTTCAGGACCTGAGACTTGGCCACTCCCGGATCACCCATCAGGAGGATGTGTATGTCCCCTCGTGAGCGGGTCCTGTCGGGGTTGATTCTCGATACCCCTCCAAACAGCTGCAGGGCCAGTGAGCGCTTGACGTAGTGCATCACTCCGGTGGCAAATACCGAGGGAGCTATTGACTGTTGCATGAGCCTCATCAGATCATTCCTCCGGGATATCTCGAGTATCTGGTCCCGATCCTCCTCGCTGATTTTTATTTCGTTGAATGGTGTACTCTCATGCTCCGAGCTAACCAGATGGTAGATGATGTCGAACATCGGCGTCTTGCGATTGCGTCGGACCTCACTGCGTACCACTGGCATGACATTAGCGACTACCCTCTCCCCGGGCAGGTGTCTGTTCACCTGGTCCCCCTCGACCAGCACCGAACCTCGCGTCGGTTGGGCACCGCTGGGAACGTTCTCGGGAAGTTCCTGAATCTCTATCCATTGGTTGTTGACCATCCGGGAGATATTGACCACGAGATTGAACCTCGTCGGGTTGTCCTTTGAGTTCCTGCTACCTCCACACCCGGAATCAGCCGGGCAACGTAAAGGCTCGACCAATTCCCTCTCGTTCTTCTGGCTGACCTCGATGGTGTTGCCGCAGGCCTCGCAAGTGAAGACGGCGATGTGCAAACGCGGCTTGAGGTCGGAAATCTTGGTGATGATAGCCTCGACGCTACGCAGGCGCTCGATGTCTGGGGTGCCGATCTCGCGCAGGCGCCTTCTGCTGTCCCGAGGCAGGTCGCCGACCCGCAGCAAGGCATCGATGTCCCCGCCTCTCTCACGGCATATTTCGACGAGGGTCTGGGAGCCCCTGCCGAGAATCTGACGAGGGTGCTCAAGAACATCGTCAGCGAACTCGGGGTCGAAGGCCTGTAGCTCGTGGAACGGGACTTCCAAATGAGAGGGAGCCTGTCCCGAGAGCATCAAGAGGATGCTGTCCTCCTTCGCCTCGGTGAGGAAAGTGCGCCATCTGGCTGAGGAGTCGTGTGCAGCCATCGTCATGTTTTCACCGCCGGGCTCCAGAGGTCCGGCGTGCAGGTCTATGAACAGTGCGCTCGCGAAATCCAACCCCTACCTTTCTAGTGGAGAAAAACTGCTCGGACAGGACGTCATATGTGGTACTGGGGGCTTCCACTGCAGAAGGTGGGCTGATTCGGCCGGGGCCCACGGGAAAACCACCTTGGGTGGCATTCAAGCACCGTTGCACAATCGCCCACTCATGGAACACACGCGTTCAGGAAGTGATCTCCTCGTGCGGCTTGACCCGGGGGAAGAAATTCACGCGGCACTAAAGGAGTTGGCAGATAATCTTGGATTTGATGCGGCCGCTATCACAAGCGGTATTGGTCGAACTCGTGAAAATCAATATGGTTACATGGATGAGGAAGGCGTTTACCAAAGACGGTCTTTGGACCTCCCATCAGAATTGGTGAGTCTCTCCGGCAATATTGCTCGCACGGAGAAAGGAGACGCATTCACCCATATCCACTGCTGCTGGTCTGATGATGATAATAACGTCCATGCTGGTCATTTGTTTCAAGCAACCGTTCATGTTGTAGCTGAAATTCACATCAGGGTCATGGATCATGCCTCCATGACGCGTTGTCCTCTTGCTGAGTTTGAGTTATTGGGTCTGGAATTTGACTAGAACGATTCAGTGGCTGGTTCCACCGAGGAAGTACTCGCCAATCTCCGGGTCGGTGAGGATATGGCTCGCATCGCCGGTGTGGACTATCTTGCCGCTTGCCATGATGTAGCCGCGATCAGATCGGGAGAGTGAAAGGCGTGCGTTCTGCTCGACGATTAGGACGGTGATGCCCTGCTCGCGCAGCGAGTCTATCCTGTCGATTATCTGCTGCTGGTAGAGCGGTGAGAGCGCAGCCGTGGGCTCGTCCAGCAGCAGGAAGGTTGGGTTCGAAATTAGGGCTCGTGAGATGGCGAGCATCTGGCGCTCGCCGCCGGACAGTGATGCCGCTAGGTCATGCACCCTGTTGCGCAGGTCGGGGAACATCTCCAGCGCCCTCTCTATCCTCTCGTTAAGGGTCCTAGTGTCCAGCGTGTTACCGCCCATCTGTAGATTCTCCTCAACCGACAGAGATGGGAACACGTTGTTCACCTGCGGGACGTAGGCAATCCCGTGATTGACGAGTTGGTCGGTCCTCCAACCGGAGACGTCCCTGTCCCGGTACTCGATGTCGCCAGAGTAGTAGGTGGCGATTCCAAATATCGTCTTGATTAGAGTGGACTTACCGCATCCATTGGGGCCGATTACGGTGACGAACTCGCCCTCATCCACGTGCATGTCTATGCCATGCAGAATCTGGACCGAGCCGTAGCCGCCCTCAAGGTCTTTGACTTCCAATACCCTAGTCATTCCTCCTCCTCCTGTGGTTCCCCAGAGGCTCCCAAGTAGGCCTCAATGACTTCCCTGTTGCCCCTCACCTCATCGGGAGTCCCCTGCATCAGAATCTCCCCTTCGTTCATGACGATGATTCGATCGACACCCTGTCTGAGTATGAAATCCATATTGTGCTCAATGATTAGGACCGATATGCCGGTCTCGTCGACTATATTCCTGAGGTTGTTGAAGATCTTCATCGCGAGCGGGCCGGCGACCCCCGCCACCGGTTCGTCGAGCAGGAGAAGCTTGGGGTCGCCCATCATCGAGCGGCCGATGTCGACCAGTTTGCTCTGGCCACCCGAGAGCTCGCTGGTCAGGTTGTGGGCCATGTGAGGGACCTCGAGTTGGTCCAGCACCGAGTAGGCCTTGTCGAGCCGTTCCTCCTCCGCTGTGCTACTGTGAGGCCTTAGAAGCGCTTGCAGAGAGTCGGCGATTGACGAGCCGAACTGCTTCCTAGGAGGGACCATGAGGTTCTCGATGACCGTCATGCGGCGCCACAGATTAGTGTGCTGGAAGGTGCGGGTGAGTCCGAGCTTCTGGATCTCATCGGGCCTGTTCATCGAAACGTCCTGCCCGAACACCTCTACTGAGCCCGCAGTCTGGTCGAGCAGTCCACTGATGCAGTTGAAGGTGGTCGACTTGCCGCATCCGTTGGGTCCGATGAGTCCGACGAACTCGCCCTCACCAATCTCGAACGAGACGTCATTGACGGCGACCAGCCCTCCGAACTCCTTACGCAGCCCATCCACCTTGAGAACTGGTCTCATTCTGAGTCACCTCCACTGGGGCGCGCCGGTCTGCTCGGCACCTCGGGCAGCAGACCCTTCGGATTGTACTTGAGAGAGAACACTATCATCAGACCAATCAGGAGGACCTTGACATAGGCCATGTCAGCTAGGATTTCCCCGCTGATGAAACCCTCGATAATCGACCTCTCGCCCAGCAGTGCGCCATTGGCCATGAACACTAGAGCGCCGCAAATCCCAGTCTCAAACATGCCCCATTTATTGATCAATAGGCCGATTGCGGCTATCGCGACGAAGGTCTCGAAGGGTGTGATGTGCGGCCAGAACCAGAGGTCGCTCCCGGTTACCAGCCACTCGAAGAATCGATCAATCATGGCAGCGGTCTCGTTTAGTGGGAGGTCTGATGATCCTTGGCCGGCAACTAGGACGTTGAAAACGAATTCCATGATGACATAGATGAACGCACCAATCACCATTCCCTTGTTGTTGGCCGTTCCGCCGATGACGAATGCCGCCCAGACTAGGAATGTCGATCTAGCGGGTGCCATGAAAGATGGTTGGAATCCTGTGAGTTTCCACGCCCACAGGGCTCCTGCGAAACCGGCGATTGCGGCACCGAGTGCGAGGCTGGCCGCCTTGTGGGTCAGGACATCGTGCCCGTGGTGCTGGGCCACCTCCTCGTCTTCCCTGATGGAACGTAGGATTCGGCCCCATGGTGAGGCCAGAACCGTCTCAAGAAGCCACCATATAGAAATCAGGCTGGCGATGCCGATGATGGCGAGTAGCATCATGTAAGGAGCGGGTTCGCCAAGCTCCATCGAGTACCAGGTTGCCTCGTACATGATGTCGCCTTGAGTCACGCCCCCGGTTCCATTGAGGATGCCGACGCCGCTGTACTCTGCGTTCGATCTGCCCAGCAACTCAGCGGGACTGCCGATGCCTACGACATCGGAGCAGTCCGATGCGTCCAATAACTCGCCTGTGGCGTCAACCGGTACGTCTCTACCGCAGAACCACCAACCCTCTAACGGCATCGGGTAACGCGAGATCCCTATCGAGGAGCCCCACGAACCCGCTCTCAGAAGAGGTTCTCCCATCAGCAGAACCCGAACAATCTCGCCGAGTGATATCGTCACGATGGCGAAGTAGTCCATTCTCAGTCTGGCTGTCGGATATGCTAGCAGCCAGCCGAATGCTGCGGCTAGCAGAACCGCTACGACAACAGCCCAGAAGATGGGCCAGTCGTAGCCGTGCAGGTCCTTCGGAGCGGTCAGTATGCCTACGGTTATCGCCCCTACTCCTACGAAGAAGATGACTCCGAAGTTTACCATCCCCGTGATTCCCGTATGCAGGTTCAGGGAGAATGCCATGAGGGAGAATATGGCCAAGGTCAGAAGGACGTTCGAAACCTGTAGCGTCTTGATGAAACTCTGGCTGTCTGATTCCGCTACTGGGAGCCACTCGACAAACAGCAGGAGCAGTACCAGCAGGGAGACGAAAGCCACCCACGAGCCGAACGGACTCTCTCTGCCGTAAGGTGCGAGTCGCTTCAGTTCTTCCAGTGGTGACTCACCAGATCTGTAGGCCAGAACTGCCAGGCCAGCAGCCCAAAGAAGGGCCAGAATCAGTAATGCCCTTGCGAAGAATTGCGGAACCGGTCCGAATAGCACGAGTGATACGATTAGCACGGCTATTATCCCATACTTCTGCTTCTGATCCAGACCAGAATGGGTCTTATCGAGGAAGTCGTAAAGACTCGTGTGGAATGAATCGAGGGCCCCCTTAGCGGGACCAAGGGCCTCCGTCATGGCGACAGAGCCGGAGTTCTTCGACTGGGCTATGGGCGCAGTCAGGTTGTCGACCAGATTGGTCAGGGGCCTCAGAGCGTCGTCGTCCCGGCCCTTCACTAGGTGGTATCCCTCCCACATGGCGATTGCCCAGACGAGGATTGGCACCGCAGGCCAGACTATCTCACCGAGGTTGACAAGGTTGTTCACGAGAGTGAGTTCGGTGTTCATCAGGTCTACCCACGAGTTGTTAAGCTCGCTCAGGGCGTTCGCTAGCCACTCCCCCTCCTCGAAGGGCGATATGTCACTGGGAGGCGAGGTCTGGATGTCTGACTGTGTAAATGGTGTGTCGTCGAGGGTGAATTCGCCCCCGGACCGCCCCGTCACCATCTCGAAGTTGGTCGTGTGTAAATCGGAGCTCTGGCAGTCATCCGAGCAGGAGCCATCGGCGAACGAATTACCCGCTATGAAACGGGTGATTCGGCTGAAGAAATAGGCCCCTATGGTGACTATCATCATTGATTCCCCTCTAGCGTTCTTCCTCTGCTGGAAGTTATGCGCTCCCAAAGCACCCAACGGAGATATGGCGAGGAGCGCCCCGATCTTCTTGGACGGCGGCTCCTCGGAGCGTCTGCGCAGCCTGTTCACATTCCATTTCTCCCATGCCGCACCGATGCCCTCTGGCATAATCATGAGCACGGCGACGAGGAAGACGTAGGGCATCACGCCATCCAGCGCTGTGTAGTTGGAGCGTCCAAGAG
>JASMMD010000035.1 GCA_030748335.1 Candidatus Thalassarchaeum sp.
AGTACACCCTGCTCGCAATCAAGGCCATCATTTTCTGGAAGAAGCAGCGAGGAACAATTTCAATCGACGGCGGAGAGGAGGCAGGAGTCGACCTCTCGGGACTGTTCTGTCTGAGCCAGTGTCAGACCTTCGGTGGTGGCTACAAAGTAGCCCCAGGGGCCAAGCCGACTCAGGGACACTGCTCTCTGATCATGGCGTGGGGTCTCTCCAAGCCGCAGATGCTGATGCTGATGGGACCGTTGGAGAAGGGCAATCATATCGGAAAGTGGGGGGTGACGATGCAGTCTTCTGAGAGATTCGAACTCGCAGCTTCCGACGGAGATCCACTTTTCGTCAACGTGGACGGCGAGGCGGTGATTACCACCCCCGCCACGATGCAGTACCATGACGACCAACTGACTGTCAGGGGCGCAGCCTCGATACCCAACGAGTAGTGGCGCAGACGGAGAGATTTGAACTCCCGAGTCACAAGGACACCGGATTTCAAATCCGGCGCTATACCAGGCTAAGCGACGTCTGCAGCAGGATTGCGAAACCGTCGCTGTCCATGAATCCTTTCGGACTCAAAGCCCGTAGTTCCCGGGTCTGCACCAGTCGGGCAGACCCATGGAGGCATCGGGATGGGTAAGTCCAATGAACAGAATCATGATGATGATGAAGAAGGCTGGGAACAGCGCTGTAAGGGTCAGTATCCCGGAGTCGTTCTCACCCCACAGGTGCATGAAGATGGCTGCTATCATGATGAACTTCGGTATGGCGATTACGGTGAGTATCCACAATGTGAGCTGCCGCTCCGTCATACTGAATCCCTCTGCGGCAGAACTCAGGTCGGCTCCTACAGCCGCCACCTCGATCAGAGTGAGCAACATCAACCCGAAGAAGTTCATCCAGTACGCATCCCTGCCCAGAATTGTGTTTGACATAATATCGCCTCAGTATAGGTAGAAGAACGGGAAGACCAGGACCCAGACTAGGTCTACGAAGTGCCAGTACAGCCCGAAGTACTCGATGGACACGGCGCTCTGCGGGTTGTACGCACCTGTCCAGGCCTTGTAGGTGAGGTAGGTCAACCCCACTATGCCACCGAACACGTGCAGCCCGTGCGTTCCCGTGGTGACGTAGAACAGGCTCGCACTGACCTGTATGTTAGCCACCATGTGCGCCCCTGTGGCTTCGTCCACGTAGTGGTGGGCCTGATAGTGGTCGTTGTTGATTAGATAACCCTCGCTATACAGCGAGTGTATGTCATGTTCGTGGAGCCCGAGGAAACCTATCTCAGGTACGTGGAAGCCGATGAACCACTCAATCATCTTCAGTGTCAGGAACAGGGCAGCTAGACACCAAGTCGCGGCGAGGTATCGGTAGACCCGCTTCCTGCGGACCTCCTCGTCGACGCTGCCAACCGGTTTGTTGGCCCAGCGCAGTGCCTGCACGATGGTGAAAGATGAGATAATCAGGGCGAACGTGTTGATGGCCCCGGGCGCGATGTGCCACCAGCTCGAGGCGATGAGTTTGCTTGCCGGCTCGAAACATGTCACGGCGACCCCCTCGACCCAATCACCGGACTCGAATACCGTGTCGCAGCGAGGTATGCCCTGCCGGTAACGCATGTATGTTGAGAACAGAGAGCTGAAAATCATCATCTCTGACCACAGGAATATCCACACCCCGACCTTGCGAACCTGCACGTTCTTGAACGGCACTCCCACCGCGCGAGGCTCGTAAGAGCCGTCGAAAGACATGTCCTGACGACACCAGACGATTAGTGCAGCAGCTATCACAGCGAGCGAGACGAAAATCATCGGGAGATACCTACCATCATACTCCCCGAACGAGAATAGGCCCCCGAGCATCAGTAGGAACATACCGCATCCTATGGACATGATTAGTGGTGAGAAAGAGTTGTGCGGGGCACCATGTCCCCAGTCATGCGGACCCCAAGGACTCGGGTGGTGGTCGTCATGGTCATGGTAGTCGGCGCTCAATGCGATCCCCCCTCTGAAGCATCATCATCCACCATCAGCCTACGGAACATCTGGCCCAGCCGGCTTGGCTCGTTTGCCACGTGCTCGTTGGCATCCTTCAATTCTGGAAGATTGTGAGGATCGAAACTGGGTGTCGGCGGAGGCGAACTCGTCATCCACTCGAATGACCAGCCACCCCATGGGTCCGCAGGGGCCTTCTCGCCCCTGATTAACGACTTGATCATGTTCACCACGAGCAGCAGATTGCTGGCGAAGAACAGGAAGGCGGACACAGAGATTAGCATGTTCCAATCCGCTGCCCACTCTGGCAGGGCTTGGAAGTCATCGGTGGTGATGTAGTAGGTATGAGTCCTCCTAATCATCCCCACCACCCCTAGCCTGTGCATCGGCCAGAACAGGGCGTTGTAGGAGATGAAGGCAGTCAGGAAGTGAAGCACTCCAAGCCGCTCGTCGAGCATCCTACCTGTCATCTTTGGATACCAGTAGTAGATTGCGGCGAAGAATCCGAAGACCGTCCCTCCGACGAGCACGTAGTGGAAGTGAGCAACCACGAAGTAGGTCTCGTGCAGGTGTACGTCCAACGCCATCGACGGGAAGAACATCCCAGATATCCCTCCCAGCGTGAAGGTCACGAGGAAACCCAAGGTCCACAGTGTGTGAGTGCGGTAGACCAGCGAACCGCCATGCATCGTCTTTAGCCAGTTGAAGATCTTGATTCCCGTCGGCACGGCCACCAGCATTGTGGTAAGCATGGTGACGAATCTCAGAGTCGGGGACATTCCCGAGGTGAACATGTGGTGGCCGTAGACGATGAACGAGACTAGGCCGATTCCGGCCATCGCGTAGACCATCGACTTGTAGCCGAAGATTGAGCGCCTAGCGCTAGTCGCGATGACCTCGGAGATGACTCCGAATGCCGGCACTATGACCACGTAAACCTCCGGATGTCCGAAGTACCAGAACAGATGACTCCACAGCAATGGATCGCCTCCGGCTGCGACATCGTAGAACGCAGTGCCGATTGTACGGTCCAAGAAGACCTGTATCAGGCCGACGCCGAAGGCGGGGATGGAGAGGAAGAGCATGAGGTTGGCGACCAGTATTGACCAGGTGAACAACGGCATCTGGAACCAACCCATCCCAGGCGCCCGCATCACCGCCATAGTAGTCAGGAAGTTGATTCCGGTCAGGGTCGACGAGGCAACCAGCATTATCTGGCCGGCGGCCCACATACTCACTCCAGCGTGGGTGTTTTCGGTGACGACATAGGGCGCGTATCCGGTCCACCCTGTGTCGGCCCCTCCCCCGCTGAACACACCTGTGAAAATTAGCAGAGCCGCCACAGGTTGCAGCCAGAAGGAGAGCGCGTTTAGACGCGGGAACGCTAGGTCGGGCGCTCCAATCTGAAGCGGCACTATCCAATTGGCGAAGCCTGCTATCAGTGGCATGGCCGCGAGGAAGATCATGGTGGTGCCGTGCAGCGTGAAGAACTGGTTGTAGTACCCCTGTGAGATGAACTCGGCCCCCGGGGTGGCCAGCTGGACCCTAATCATCAGCGCCATTATCCCGCCCACGCCGAGGAAGAACAGCCCCTGAACAAAGTACAGAGTACCGATTTTCTTGTGGTCGGTGCTGGTTAGCCATTCGGTAATCCAGGGAGCGAAGCGCTCCCACTCGAAACCCTCTGGGTTGTTGCGGTAGAATACGTACAGCACTACGATGCTCAGAAGCACGGATGAAACCACAATCAGGGTGGCCAGAACCTTGAACGGGTCGGCTTCAGGCAGTTCTCCGCCGAAGCCGGTGACCTCTACCTGAGCTTTAGCCCACATGTCCCCGCTCGAACCGCCGTCTCCCTCGTTGCCGTTCACTGAGTTGGTGTGGAGAATGAAATCCACGTCCTTACCGCTAACAGGCGCGGTCCACTCTAGCGTCCACGAGCGCTGATCATTGCCCTCTGTGGTATGGCTTGCTTCGTTAGGTCCCCAAAGTTGGGTGGATGAGTCTAGAGTGGCCAGTGTGCCTTCGCTCACCCATAGGTTGAACCCACCCAAGTTGGCGTTACCGTCGATTGCCGGCCCACCGGTGAACGAGACCGTGACGTTGTAGGTCTCCGAGGCGTTGTAGGAACTAGGAAGCCCGGAGATCGATGCGGTTACGGACGGGTCGGCCTCAGTGCCGTGGCAATTGCACCCCGTGTCCTTGACGCCGGATATGCCCGAGGGCAGTGAGGTGACAGCGGGCACGACAATCATGGCTATGGCCATCAAGGAAATCAGCGCGAGCCTGCGTGAGACAGCACTTCCTCCCATGTTTAATCACTCCACAGTAATCTGCGCCGTCATGTAGGCGTGGTTGTCTCCGCAGTATTCAGCGCACAACATTAGGAAAGAGGTCTCCTCCACAGCCGGCATCCACAGATAGGTCTCCTGTCCCGGGACCACATCTTCCATAATCCCGAAGTCTGGATTCTTCACCGCATGGGTGACGTCGATTGAATTCATCACAGCGAGGTAGGTCTCACCCTCCTTCAGCGTCAGCAGCGGCTTCAACTCGCCCTCCACGGTTGCGTAGTCAGTCGAGCACAGGTCTTCGGACAGGCCATTGCAGTCGAACTCCCAGAACCACTGCTGTCCGACGATATCAATCTCCCAATAGCACTCGGATCGAACGTAACCATCACTGTCGAAGTAGTTGTTCGACGACTCACCCTCTTGACACTCGCTGCCGTGGTAGCCATCGGGACCGGTCTGACTCCAGACGGCGTCCAACGGGGCCCACGAGATGTAGGTCAACCATACGATGAGTATGAAGGGCAGGAGAGTCCAGGTGACCTCCAATTTCAGGTTGTCGTATTCCTTCGGGAAGACCCCCACTTCTAGACCGTCTATGTTGGGGACCTCTCCTTCCTTAGCGCGGTAGAAGTAGGAATGGTGGTAGAGCCACCCGAAAGAGATGGCTCCAACGAACACCGACCACATCAGGTAGTCATTCCAGATGGCATCGAACAGGGGGGTCACTCCAGCCATGCTATCTCTCACCCGCATGCGCACGAAACACCCTCATAAGTATCGCGGAATGGACATCTAGAAGGTCCGAACTAGATGGTCGATGAACGACTTCAAGAGAACCTCCTCATGAGCCCTAGTCACATGGCCTCGCAATCTCTACTGAATCGGGCTATGTCGCCGATGCGAGGTGTCTTGGATGTCTAAGAGGGAGGGGCTTGAGGATTGGGTTGAAGACCGTGCTCGCCGAGCCGGTCCGCCCGACCGAGAGATTCGATTCCGAGCCGCCGCCAAGGCCATCGCGGCAAGCATCAGGAGGAACCGTTCTGGGGAAGGTAATCCAGACTGCCCAGTGCTGGTCGAGGGAGTCAAGGACGTCAGGGCCCTCAGAGCACTCGGATTCTCCGGCGTCATCGAGACGGTAAACAGGGGCTGGGATCGCTCTCGGCTGGTAGCCTATTTGCATGACACGTATGGCACGCGCAACACCGTCGACAGCGGGCCGCCGATGATCCTCCTGATGGACTGGGACAGGACTGGGGGTAGGCTGCAGACGGCCCTCAGGGACAGACTGATGTCCCTCGACGTCCCTGTGGATGAGGAACTCAGACAGGTCCTACTCAAGGTGATGAAGCCAGAGGGCAGGACCGTCGAGTCTCTAGCCCCGCACTCCAATACACTATCTCCGATGATTAACGAGGTCATCGAAGCAGCCGAGTGACTACTCCGGGAGCACCGTGGAGGTCTCCTTGACCGTGTTAAGCACCAGATGCGTGACCGAACGCTCCACTCCATCGACCGACATCACATTCTTCGAAAGGTCGTCAAGGTCGCTGCGGTCTCTCGCTCGAGCAATCACCATGGAGTCGAAATCGCCGGTAACGTCGTACACGCCGTACACACGTGGGTCCTTGGCAATCTTCTCTTGAATCTCAATCAGGCGCCCCTTCTGGATACGAAGGCCGATGACTACGGTGAGCTCCCACCCGGCCATCTCGGGATCGAGCAGCACCGTATAGCCGAGAATGGCACCGGAATCCTCTAGGCGGCGCACGCGGTTACTCACAGTTCCCAGCGAGACCCCGGCCTCCTCGGAGATCCTACGCATCGACGCCCTAGCGTCGCGCTGTAGTACGGAAAGTATGCGTCGGTCCGTGTCGTCCAGCATTAGCCCACCAGGAGTTGCGCTTTTCTCGAACCGGCTATTGAACATATGCCAGCGAATGGAAGCCACGGCTGTTTGATTGTTCACCATCTGTGGACTATTACCCATCATTCTGGTTGAACGTCAAGCCGCGTTGCAGAGCCAGCAGAAGACGTTCGGAGCTGCCCAGCATCAGGCTAATTCTCTCTCCGATCCAGACAGGAAGACAATCACCGTTCCCGGAGTCGATAAGGATGAGCCCTCCTTTGATGTCACCAGGCACTCCGTCCTCAACGGGAGCGCCCCCTTCCTCAAGCAGGGTGTCGATGAGCGCGCCGTCGACCTCGCACGAGGCACCGGGTAGGTGCGGACCGAGCACATGGACCGCGCCTGCCACCAGCCTCTCTACCTCGCCATCGCGGAGCATGGCGGCGTTAAGCCCGAGGTGCATCACCCTGAGCGGTCGCCAGCGGCCGCCGGGAACCCTGATTCTTCCTCCCCTGCGACTGCGTTCGGACTCCCAGACCACCCTTGCCTCGGGCGTTGACAGCAGCAGGCGCTTACCGCGCACCCAGAGGTCGTCAGGCAACACGCCCCAAGCCGACTCGACCGACGAGGACAATGACTCAGAGAGGGATTGTGGGGAGTTCGCAGGATCGGGCTTTATGTCCTCTGAATCGAGGAGCGAGACGTTGTCTGGCACAGGGTGTGAGGGTGCGTCAGAGGATTTCTCCAGTACAGCGAGGAAGAAGCCACCTCCTCCTATACTGTCGTTCCAGACCCTCATGCAACGAGCGAGTTGCTCGACGATCCCCTCCTCCTTGGGAGGCAGCATCGACTCCGATACCTCCTCTTCGGAAGACATCCCTTCGTCGTCTAGAACGGGCCACTCTGCGCGCCCCTGTTCTCCAGAGACTCCGACTAGTAGCGGTGATGTGGGAAGCAGACTCATCGAATCGCTGGAGCGCAGAACCTCGGCCACCACGGCCTCATCCTCGATCGGGTCCAGCGAACAGGTCGAGTAGACGATTCGGCCACCCGGCTTCAGCAGCGTCGAGGCCTTGGACAGGAGGGCGACCTGTAAGTCATGCAGCGAGCGCCCGCCAGATGGCAGCCACCTACCCCAGACGTCCGGGTTCTTCCTAGTCGTCCCCGAGCCGGTGCATGGGGCATCGACGAGGATGCGATCGAACCCAGACTCGGGGACTCGTGGGAGGTGGCGGCCGTCGTGATGGATCACGGCTATCGGCCTTGAGCCATGCCTCTGGACGTTGGTCACCAGCATGTTGACCCTGGAGTTCACGACTTCGTTGGCAAGTACCAGACCGCTGTTCCCGAGATGCTCGGCAATCTGAGTCGTCTTGGAGCCCGGGGAGGCGCACATGTCGAGGACGACGTGACCAGGCCTCGCTCCGAGCGCCAGAACCGGCAGCATCGAGGACGCCTCCTGACGAGTCAGACGACCGGTCTCGTGCAGTGCGTTCAGGACCTGCTTGACTTCGCCTCCGGCGGAGCCGCGCTCGAAGGGCAGCTCCCACGCGCTCCCAGGTTCGCTGAACCAGGCGATCCGCTTCGAACCGATTCCCTCGAGCCAATCCTCGGTCCAGTCTCGGTCCGCTCGGAGCGGATTGACACGGACAGTCTCAGGTAGCCTGTCGAAGGAACCGCTCAACCAGACTTCCGAGTCCTCCCTCCAATGGGAGACCGCCCTCAGTAGGACGCTGTCCCGAGCCATCTGACTCCAAGGAATATCGCCCTGACCCACGTCCTCCGGGTGACCGCGGGGGCAATCAACTGCGCGATGTCTCCGCGTCACTCATCCCACTGCATATTCACGACTTGCTACCGAGCAGCACCGTAAACGGTTAAACCCTCAGCGAAGCACTCGTCACTCGCGGCGTAAGCCGTGTGGGATGCACATGACACGATTTCGTAGAAGAATAGCCAGCACATCAGAGGAACCGACTAAGACCGATTTGAATGGGGCGACCAGAAAACTGGTCGAATTGGTCGAACGCGCCCGAGCGGTGGGGAGGGAGCAGGGCCCCCTAGTACCGGTAGAGGCTCTGGTGACTATAGAGCGGGACAATTGGATATGGCAAATCGTCGACCGCGAGGTGCTCGACTCGTTGAGTCACAGGTTGGTGTTCGAGTCCGACAACGGCAAGCGTAGAGAGATCCTGATGACAGCCTGTATCGACACCGCCATGAGTGCTGCCTCGAAGATCGTCGAACTCGACGGTGGATGCGTGCTGATCGAGACGTTGGAACCCTGAACGACCCCTCTGGGGTCGCTTTCGACATCTCGCGGAATTGAAATAGTGCAGGCAGGTGCGACGCCCGATGGCCAAGGAGAAGAAGGGTAGTGGCATCCAGCAGGCGGCTGGGCTGATTCGCTACTTCGACGAGGAGTCTGAGGACGCTATCCAGATATCCAAGGGCATGATCTACGCAGCCTGTATCATCTTCTCGGTGGGCATCTACCTAGCCAATCACGGCGTGTGGTCGTGGATGTGGTCGACGCTCGGCCTGTGATCACTCCTCCTCGGAGAGGTCCACGAATGGAACCTCCTCGAGCAGGTGCCCGGCCTGGACTTCACCCAAAACTCCTCTTCTTGCTGATGATGGTACTCCATCGGCACTGCTCTCCGAGGAGCGGACCTCGGTGTCCGGGTCGGCCTCGATGAGCGCGCTGGAAGCCCTTCCCAACGCGCGCTCGACGGCCGGTGCGTTGCGGTCGGCCAAGGCAGCGCGGGCCTCGTTGATGGCCATCTCAGCGGCGTCGAGGACGCCCTCGACTGCCTCGTCAGAACCTCTGAGCCGCCTGAGTTTATCCTCTAGCTGATCAACCTCCTCGCCCATGTCCTCGCTGGCTCTCGTAATCAGCTCCTGCCAAGCGGCTCTGTGAAGGGCGACCTTACATCCGGTCTCCCTCTCAAACTGACGCAGGCGTCGCGGCTCCCAGGGATTCCTGCCCAGCGAGGCGACCATGTCGTGCACGCACCTCGCTCGCTGACCCAGTGGACCGGCCAGCTCGATTCGATTGAGGAAACACCCAGAGAACAAGCCGAACCCCCAGTACGGCCTGCTGGAGATACTCATCGTCAGCTCGTTGGCGTGGGAGCCCAGCGACCAGCGTTGCTCATCGAAGCCGGGTAGCTCGACGAATCTAGGAGGGTCATGTGGTCCGAGAGCCCTGAGTGCGGCCTGCGCGACGTCGCCTAGGAACACCTTACCTCCCGAGCCCTCCCAGCCCTCCGGTCGTAGGTAACCGTCCTCGTCGATGGCCATCCTCGGCTGTCCGTCGTTGACCTGTGCGTAGAGTATTGTATGGCTGGCGTCCGAGCCGACCTGTTCCTCTTCCTCGGCTTCCACGACATCTTGCGTACGCGCAACGGGTTGAACGTTGCGCGCAGGTGGGAATCGCTAAGTCCCTCCGAATCCAGCGCTACGCGTGCCGCGCAGGAAGTACGGAAGGCTGCAGAAGACAGTCGAATCACCGCCTTCAGACAACTGCAGCAGGTGTAGAGCGGGAAAGCACTGCCCGATACCCTCACATCCCGGTTACGTCATCCCGGCGGACCGCGAGTGGCAAGGGCCTGAGACAGTCGACAAGAGGGGCAACAAGAAGAACCCGGCCAGAAAGTAGTCAGGGGATCCTCTGGAACGGCAGCTCTTCGGCAGGAAGCACCTCAGAGGCGTCGACCAATTCTGCCTCGTCGACTTCACCGTCAGGCAACTCCCTCTGGGCGCGGTGGTAGATTTCCCTCAGTGTCTGGTCGCCAATCTCTAGGTAGACGCGAGTGGTGGCTATGCTGGCGTGCCCGAGCAGGCGCTGGATGGTGACGAGGTCCGCGCCCCGCTCCAGCAGGCCGGTTGCGAAGGTGTGTCGTAGCGTGTGAGGGCTCAAGCGGGAGCGCGGAATCTCGGCTGCGTCGGCCAACCTGTCAATCAACTTCTGGACCGAGCGCGGGTTCATCCTGCGACCGCGGCTGGACAGCAGAAGCGAGCGCCCCCCCTCCTCTCCCTCACTCATCTGTACGCGAGCGTTCCGAATCGGGGTCCAAGCCTCTATGGCGTCGACGGTGGCTTGGGTGAATAGGACAGTCCGATCCTTCTCTCCCTTGCCTCCGATGACTAGGGCGGACATGTCCTCGACGTCCACGTCGTCGATGTCGAGGCCACACAACTCGGAGACGCGCAGCCC
>JASMMD010000036.1 GCA_030748335.1 Candidatus Thalassarchaeum sp.
TTAGCGCATGCCATGTGCGTGACTTGTGTTGTCATTGTGAACTCGGATCCAAGAGGTCGTCGAGGACGAATCTTGAGCCTTGGATGTATGGCATAATTCTGAATGATTAATCAAATGGGTCCGATAGGACCATTTGATGAACATTCGACTCTTGGCCCGTCCATGCGAGTTAGAGTCATCACCGGATGGGTGCTTGCTGTCCTCCTCGTGGGGATGTCTGCGAAAAGCTTCGCTGACAGGGGCGAGCTCACAGCAGAGGCCTGGGGCTTCCTGCTGCTGACACCGCTTTCCCTAGCGTTGGCGCTGAGTCCCATGTTGCCGTGGGAAAGCACCGATTCCGAGGGGGTCGGAGAGTGGTCAGACGAGGAGGAAGGGGGAGAGGGGTCGAAGGAGGCACCAGACCCGATTGAGTCTGGCTTCGACGTCCCGGTCCTGTAATCACGTCAGACGAAGGGTCTCGAGGTTTGCCGGGGCGTAGGTCTGCACCCTGAAGCGCTCCCTTAGGCCCTGCCGGAAGGCGTTGCAGGTCTGAGGGTCCCCGTGATGGCAGATGATCTTGCGAGGAGTGGGGTTCAGGGCCGAAACGTAGTCAAACAACTGATTCCTGTCCGAGTGGCCGCTGAAACCATCTATGGTGACCATATTGCACCTGATGTCGATCATCAGGGTCTGGCCCTTGTCCATCAGAGGGACCTGTGCGTGACCCTGCTGCAGGCGCCTTCCCAGCGTTCCTGAGGCTTGGTAGCCCACGAAGCACAGGGTGTTGCCTGGCTCAGGCGCCCAGTGCTTGAAGTACTCGACAATCGGACCCCCAGTCATCATCCCACTGGTTGCGAGGACGATGCAGGGACTTGGGTCCAGCAGAATCGTGTCCCTTTGCTCACGCGAGTCCACCTGCTTAAACCAGGACGAGTTGAACGGATTTTCCGCACCACCCTTCAGCATCTTCTGGCGGAGGTCCCTGTTCAGGAAGTTGGGATGGCTAGAGTGGATGGCGGTGGCTTCTGAAATCATTCCATCGAGCCATACAGTGACAGGCTTGACGCTGCCCGATTTGAACAATTGGTCTATCGCGATCATGACCTCTTGGGAGCGTCCGACCGCAAAGACTGGGCAGAATATCTTACCCCCCCTCCCCAGAGCGTCCTGGATGAGGTCCTGTAGTTCCTGGCTGGCCTGCTGCCTGGTGGGCTGGATGTCCTGAGGGCCACCATAGGTGGATTCAATGACCAAAGTCTCGACCTTGGGGAACCTGACTGTGGCAGCGTCAAACAACCACGACTTCTCGTACTTGATGTCGCCGGAGAACAGGAGCTTGTGCTCCCCCTTACCCTCACCCACCTGCATGTAGACGCTTGACGAGCCGAGTATATGGCCCGCGTTCTCCATTGTCATCTTGATGTCGGGTGATATGTCGGTCTTGTCACCCCAGTTAACATCGACGACGTGCTTGATGCATTCTTGAATATCGGCCTTCGAATACGGTGGTTCGTTGCCCTCGGCCTGTGCCACTTTGATGTAGTCTATCTGCAGAAGGGTCATCAAGTCTCGAGTCGGAGGGGTGCAATACACCGGCCCCCTGTAGCCATACTTGAACAGGACCGGGAGCATGCCGATGTGATCGATGTGAGCATGCGTAATCACAATAGCATCCAGATTGTCTAGAGGGAGCAATTCGGGGGCGGTGAAGAAGGGCTCGACTTCGCTGCGGTTGGTAGTGGGTTTGGCCCCGCAGTCCACTAGTATCTTCGACTCGTTGGTAGTGACTAAGTGCATGGCCCTGCCGACCTCCCTGTAGGACCCTAAAGCCGTGACCCTGACCCATGGCTCGCCGGGCCTCGGAGGACGGTATATCCTAGTTCCAAACTTCCTCAGTAGGGACTTCCTGTCTCCGGCCATCTCCTTACGATAACGCCGGATATCGTGCTGGGTTCGACTCTCGATAGCTGGTGCCCTGACCACATCGATCAGCCATCCGATCTCGTCCCGCAGGGCCCTGATGTTTGAGCCCTTGGGGCCCACTGCTGCGGAGGGGTCGTCACACTCGAGGGTAATCTGGCTCAGGGCCGGGTCCAACCATATCTTGCGGACATCGGCCTCGACGGGAATCAGCCTGGCTACTGCGTCGTGCACATTCGCCTCGTCTGCCAGCAAGTCAGGATGCGGTCTGATTACCACGCGACGCTTGATTGTCTTTGCTATTCTTACAGTGAGGTTGTCTCCCGAACCACTGAACGCCTCTGGCTGATTGGTCACGATGGCGATAGAGCCTGCCTCAACGTCGACTTCGTAATCGACCCCTTTTGGTACTAACTTTGAGATCTTCTTCTTCAGTTCGCTCAACGTAAGGCGCATTGGTTCACATCCTTGCTATCTCGCGGCAGTACTCGTCACCCACCAGAATGGGAGGCTGGCACTTGGCCGGGAGAGGGTTAGATTCCAGACAGGAGGCTTGAGACCTCGTCTTCGGAGAGTTGGTTGAAGCCGCCATCCATGGTGATTACGGCAAGATCCATACCGTTGCCACTGGCGGCGTCACGCTGTGCAGAGGCCAACAGGGCCTTGGCAGCAACGCGGAGGGCGTCGTCGGAGGACATGTCTTCCTCAAACTGGTCCTCGAGCACGCCGTACATGTACGGGCTGCCCGAACCAGTGGCGCAGTATGCATCGGGTATCGAGCCGCCAGCTGAGTCTATGCTATAGACGCTGGAGCCCGAATCGTCCACCCCCACTATGAGAAGTTGAACGTAATGGGGTCTGCCGACAAGGATGTTCGCAGTAAGAGTGGCAGCTCCCTTGACGGTCATTGGAGTGCCGTGCTTGAGATCATAGAGGCGCAGTTCAGCAGCTAGTGTGCGCGAAAGGGATTGGGCATGGCCGACCAGACCTGCCGTGGTCAGAGCGATGGTGTCTGAAATCTTGAATAGTTTCTGAACACTCTTGTTGGCGATGAAGTGGCCCATCGTGGCCCTGTGGTCGGCACCGACCACTACGCCACCATCGAAAGTGATACCGATGGTGCTGGTCCCGGTCTTGACGACATCGACGGAATCGTTCATTGACACACCTGCTGCAAGGAAGTCCCCAGCGAACACTACTCCTTTCGGGCCCCTTATGAATGCGACGGGATGGGGGACTGGAATAACCCGGAATGAGTCAGAACCGAGATTCGTCCGTGGATTAGCACCGCAGAGGTCAAGGAGTTGCATGGAAGCGGGCGGCCATGGCCAAGGCCGGGTCTAGCGAACCTCGATGGATTGAGATGCCCAGCGTGCCGAACGATTCGGTCGCGATAATGGAGCCCGGGCAGGACTACCATGATCTCGCTGACCGGTACCCCGACGCCCCTGTGCCTAGGGGGGCCAGTGATGTCGTGATTCACCGGGCTATGCTTGACGACATCACGGGTGTTCCCATGGTGATGGACTGGGTCTCAGATGGCGATCTTGTCATAGTCGAGATGAGTAGGATGCTGGGTCGGGAGCTGGAACTGCAGACGGCCGTTGAGAGGCTTAGGGGCTTCATCGAGGACGATCTGTGTGGTGAGGTTGTCAGGCTGGGCGACACGCGCCTTCTTCTGCTGCCCTCCGAATTCGAGAGTACTCGGAGGTCAGAGGGACAATCGACGTACTTCTGAGGTGGTCCCATCGAGAGTCGGATTGAGCAACCGTGCCCCGTCTGCGTCTCAAGAGAGGGGCTGACCATGATCGCTCACATCTCCGATATTCCTTATTTTGGGGAGCACACGCAGCTGACCGTGCTTTGTGACTCGTGCGGGTGGAAGCACACCGACTTCTTACCCGCAGAGGGCAGCAAACCGGGCGGTTGGAGCCTCAAGGTGCGCACCCCCGAACACCTGAGGGTTAGGGTGGTGCGCTCGTCATCGTGCACTGTGAGGCTGGTCGAGCTTGACCTCGAAGCTTCTCCTGGAAACGGCTCGTCGGGATATATCTCCAACATCGAGGGGGTTTTCAACCGCTTCGAGGATGTAATCAAGATGCTCAGGGCGCAGGCCGAGGACGAGGAGGTCGTGGAGCAGTGCGAGGCCTTGCTACGAGAGCTGAATCGGGTCGGCGATGGAGAGGGGTCCGTGGAGCTACTGCTGCTCGACCCAATGGGGCATAGCCAGATACTGCATGACGATGCGAATCCGAGGGAACTGACGGACGAAGAGCTGTCCGAACTGCAAACTGGGCCCTCGGTCCCGGTGTTCGACGTCGATGACGTCTAGAGGGCGTCGTCAGCGAGGAATTCATCCAGCCTGTCGGCCCACATGTCCCTGCGCTCAGCCAACTCCAGCAGCCACTCAGTAGCTCTGTCTATGCAAACCTGCTTGATCTCCCCTGCGAGCATGCGACCGCTCTCATACTCCATCCTAATTTCCGAGAGTGCCTTGTCATCACGCTCAAAGAAGAACTGTAGGTACTGGAATGCCACGTCCTTGGAGCAGTCGCCTCCGAGACGTCGGTGCTCCTCCACGGTCTGCTGGCCGCCGCTGTATGACCTCTTGACCTTCCTCTCCATCTCCTCGATGGACTCGTCCATGAATATCGTGGTCTCCGGCTGTGACGAGGACATCTTGTCCCCGGTCATACCCACAGCGAACCTATGGTAAGTCGAGCACGGGGGCATCAGGCCCATGCCCCCCATCTCTCGCTCGAGGGAGAGCATTCTCATGCGCACGCGTGCGCGGTCGTCAATGGTGGCACCGGGGATGTCTAGGGTGCCGTAGCTCGGATTGGCGATAGTGTCAGCGAAGCCCAGCGGGGCCAGTGCACCCGACATCCGCTCAAAGAGTTCGGCCCTAGCGGTCGCATCTACCTTGCCGTCATGCATCCCGAGCGCCTGCTGATTGTCCTCCTGTACTGATAGCGCCACTGTCAGCCCCCCTTCCTTGCGCGGCTTGACGTTGAACCAATGTGTCTTGCCGGCGATCCCTCTGGTCAGCCTGAGGTGAGGGTCCTGATCGATGCCCACGGGGACCACAATAGGGCGTAGTCCACCGAAATCGTCCAATTGCGGGTGGATGATGTCGCCGACTTGCACAAGCGGTGCCTGAACGTGTGCGAGATTAGTCTCTCCGCTGAACCCATAGATTGCCTCGAACTCGGACAAGTTCGTCCTCCTCCCAAGAGTAAACGCCAACCGCTGCACGGCCGGCCTTGAGCTCTGGAAGTAGACATCGGTGGAGTCCGGATCGAGTCCGAGTGCAGCGTAATTGTGGACGTACTCCTCGATCGCCGTGGTCCTACCCTCCTTCAGCGAAGTCCCCCGGGTGGCTAGGGCCTCAAGGTCAGCCACAGTGACTGTGATGTCGGCGCCCTGCTCCTGAAACCACCTGACCTGGTCAATCACCATTGAATGACCGAGGTGCATCCTACCACTCGGCATAAGGCCGGTGAGAACGCCAAATGGTTCGTTCCGACTCATGCAACCGAGGACCACGTCGAGGTCCCGATGAGCGAAGACTATGCCTCGGCGGTGCAGCATTCCGGGGTTCGGTAGTTCGGAGAGGTCAACGGAGCCCAGCCCGAACTGCTCGGTTATCCTCGCGTAGTCCTGCGACTGCTCGGAGGACCATGGGTCGATGCGTTCGCCTCCTGCCACGGCCCGACGCCTGCTATTCCCTCAATCAAGGCATCGCCCCACGAAGCCGCCAAGTGGCCAACCGTTAGACCGAAGTACGCAGCCGCCGTCGCTGCGCCATGGCGTCGATACACTGCCTTGGAGCCGGGCTAGTCGGCTCGTATGTAGCATGCAGACTCGCTGACAGGGGCCACGACGTGCATGTGCACGACATGCAGCCGCATCGTAGCGTGATTGGGCGCATCGGCATAACGATACACCATGGTGATGCTCTCGAGCATTGCGAGGATTTAGGCGAATTCGGAGAGGTCGACATTGTCGTCAATATGCTACCTGGTGAGATTGGGAAGATAGCTATGAACACTCTCAACGAAGGGCTCTACAGGACAGTAGATCTCAGTTTCAGCGATGACACACCCGATCTGCACGATGACAAGGCGAAGAACTGGGGGGTCAGCATTCTGTGGGACGTGGGCATAGCGCCCGGGCTGTCCAACATGCTCCTCGCGGAGGCGTATCGTATGCTGGGTCCACTGGCGAAGGGCGAGGTTCGAGTCGGAGGGAACCCAACCGGTCCGACAGGGGGCTGGAACTACATGGCGCCGTTCTCCCCCAAGGACGTCATAGCCGAGTACACTAGGCCCGCTAGGGTCATCAGGGACGGAGAGGAGGTGGTACTACCCGCGCTATCCGAGCGCCATCTGATTGATGTGCCCGAGCATGGTCAGATGGAAGCGTTCCTGACTGACGGTTTGCGCAGCGTCCTCAACTCGGTACCTGCCATGGAGATGTCGGAATACACCGTCCGCTGGCCAGGCCACATACAGCGCTTCATAGACGAAAGAGATGCGGGCACTCTGGACGAGGACATATTGTTGAGTGAGTGGTGGTACGACCACAAGATACCGGAGTTCACTTGGATGGAGGTCAGGGCCGAGGGCCACGACGGTACCGAGATGGTCTGGAGGGTTACCGACTACGGCGGCGATGACGGCTCGTCGATGGCACGCAGCACCGGGATGGTGACAGCATGCTGTGTGGAGGAGTGGCTGGACGACCCCAATATGCTCCCTTCTGGGGTCCACGCACCCGAGGCGCTGGCTCCGGAGGTGGTTGCTAGAATCATCGAGACGATGCGCTCAGAAAGGGTCAGAATCGAGGGACCTGATATCTCAACCTGACTCCTCTGAGAGGTTTTTCCGGTCCTTCCTGACGAAGTACCTCACGCTCACCGGAACGGCAATCAGTACCGCAAGCGCAATTATTGGTAGTGCCCAACTCATCTCAACCTCCGCCGGCCTCTCGATCAGCCACGTGAAGACTAGTGGTGATTCCTGAAAGTCCGAGGACCATTGAAACAGGTTAGTGGTGTGGTGGCCGATTACGGTGACTGCGTGATGAAAATCGTTGAACGTGGCCAGAGGCGTCGTCAATATGGATTCGGATTCGCCATCGAGCTGTACCGTCACGCTGTCACCGGGCGCTATGGTGAGTATCATTCCCTCCGTGGTCGCCCTCCACCCGACCTCCAACTTGCGTTGCTCGGGGGCGATCTGTGCGAACTCGGAACCTGAGGATGAAATCACCCTCACAACCGCCGGGTCGAACTGCAGACTGACTGTTCCCGGAACGTCCCACGAGGCGTGGCTGGTGAGCGTTGCCGTGATTGTGCTGCCGTCCATCTCTACCGCCACCTCGCTGCCTGAGAGTCTGTGATGGTGCCACTCGCCCCATGTAGTGAGCCAAACCTCCTGCTCCTCGAGCCACGAAATCACTTGCTTGTCCTCACGCAGCCTAAGATCGTCAATCCTAGCCCTCCACCAGATGCTGACCAGTGAGTGCTCGTCGGCCGACCCTAGTAGTTCCGTGTCGGCCACCCCCTGCTCCAAGCTACCCCCGTTCCTGTACATCGCCGTCAACCCCGCTGGAGCTTGCGACTGGAGGTCCCCCACTATCTCGAATCCAGAATCCACTAGAGCGGCTGCCGTAGCGAGGTCAACCTCCTCTCCGGGGATGCCAAAGGAGATTGGATGGGAGCCCCAACGAGAAGCGTTGGCCAGTCCCATCAGGTAGTCCCTGCAGGCACCTATTACCCAATGCTCCTCGGTTGTCTGGACCCCTTCGTATCCATGGCAGCCGAACTCGTCCCCGTTAGCCAGCCTTTCGGGGCCGATTATGTTGCTCAGCCAGCTGTCGTCCTCCCACTCCCCGACTACCGAGGGAGCGGTTGTCGCACTGGCCAGTAAGGCCACCATCAGCAAGCCTGTCAGGCCTCTCCTGCGCACATGAGGGGGGTGTTGGGAGTGGGTCATCAAGTCTTGGTCAGCGCGGGAAAGCATCAAGCACACAGTCTCTGGCTCATTGACCGATGGAGACATTGTCCGAGTCGTCTCTGCAGTCGCTTTCCGCAGCGGTTGGAATGGAGGGGACCGGTAAGAACTTCTACACTCCAAGGTTCTACAACTTCCTCATAGCCGTGCTTGCTACCTCAATTCGCAGCTTCACAGACGTGCGCTTCCACGGACTAGCAAGAATTCCGCGTCACGGCCCTGCAATAATCCTGTGCAACCACATATCGAACCTCGATGGTATATTCATGACGCAGGCTGCACGCAGGCCCATCCACTTCCTGTCGAAGAAGGAGAACTTCGTCAACCCTCTCAAGCGCTTCGTGATGACGAGTACGGGGCAGATCGAGACCTACAGGCAAACCGGAGCAGTTGATGCACTGGCACGTGCGGTGGACGCGCTCGATGCGGGTCTACCGTTGGGAATCTTCCCAGAGGGGACTCGTAGCCGTAACCCAGAGTCTCCCTTCCTACAACGAGGCAAGACGGGTGCGGCGCGACTCGCAGCTCGCTTCCCGCACGTCCCCGTGGTTCCGATGGTGATGATTGGGACGAGGGAGATGATGGAGCCTGGGAAGATGGGGATTTGGCCTTGGAAGAAGGTCGAGGTGAACATCGACGAGCCCATAACCTTCGCCCAGTGGGCTAGTGACCCTATGGGGGGCGGGCTGTCGGACGAAGAGATGGTCCGGATAGCCGGCCTTGAAGACGAGGGCAAGCGAGATGAGATGAGCAGGCTATATCGCAGGTTCACCGACCAGTTGATTGAGACCATGCGTCTGATGGGCGCGCCCTAGTGGAACCGTAGCCGCATCCTTGATGGACTACCGACGCACAGCACGGTAGGCACATGCAGCAGTATCTGGATTTCCTGCGTCGCATTCTCGCCGAGGGCGAGCAGAAGGGCGACCGAACGGGGACTGGGACAATCTCGGTCTTCGGCCACCAGATGAGGTTCGACCT
>JASMMD010000037.1 GCA_030748335.1 Candidatus Thalassarchaeum sp.
CCTTCTTCTACCTGATTGAGAACTCGGGAGCGCCGCTTATCGCCGCTTTCATCATTCTCGCTGTGGCGCTGGTCTGCTCCAGTGCAGACACCCTTCAGAACGCCATTGTGGCCTCCATATCTCACGACCTCTCGAATGGCTCGATGAAGCTCAGCCATGCACGTGTCGCTACCATAGCGATGATTCCAATAGCGATTTATCTGGCTACCACCATCGACGCTCTGAGCGTATTCGAGATCTTTCTGTTCGCCGACCTACTTGCCGCTGCCACCGTGGCTCCAGTCCTGCTGACTCTCAGGGACAGGGTTTCGTCCAAGGGTGCCCTCGTCGGAGCAGCCGCAGGCCTCCTCTCGGTAGTCGCCTACGGAGCATGGACTGCGGATGTTTCCGCGGGTGTGGATTACATCTTCCACCCAACTAACGAGTGGGGCCTAGCAAATCTCGATGTTTTCCTATCGGCCTTGACTGGCTCTGCTGTTGCGACTATTGCGGCCTCGTTTGTGATGCCCGATGAAGTCGCGTGATTCATTTGCCTCACGCTCATCGGCGCCCCATGGATGGGCCGCACCCAACGCGCATCCACTCCCTGATGATGCCTTGGAGGAGGTTCTGGCGCTCGACATGGTCACGCCGGGAAATGATGGGAGGATACTGGTTCCCGTTCGAGATGTTCCTAGTGGGTCTGCTTTGCGTCGCCGTCCCTTACTTCGCCTCCAACAACATCGCTGCACACTACCTCGGGACGGTGTGGGACCCAGAGATTTGGTTGGACAGGCAGATACCGGTGGTCAACTGGATGATAATCCCATACACGGCCCTGTACTTGTTCTACCCCTCCACGCTCGCAATCAGTCCGAGGGACGATAGGGGTAGGGCCGAACTAATCCTAGCCATGCAAGGACTCATCCTCATCACTCTCTTCTGCACCTTCTTCTTCCTAGCTCTCCCTGCCGAGATCGACCTCAGAGACCAACTCGATTTGGATTCACTGAATGCAATCGAGAGCTCATTGTTCGGTTTCATCCACTTCTCGGATAACCCGTGGAACGCTTGGCCGAGCCTGCACATAGTACACTCCTATCTGCTGGCTAGGATGATGACGCTGTGGGTCAATCGCGAGCACGGCTCCAAGCCGCTGGCGAAGGCATTCCTAATCGTCCTCTGGGTCGAGTATGCCCTGCTGTGCGTTAGCATACTGACCACCAAGCAGCACTACCTGTTCGATCTGGTCATGGGACTCATCGTCGCTATACTCGCTTGGAGGTTGTTTGAGTACTCCCTCGGTCTAGCCGAGCGGTACTCTCCCAGTGATATTGCCGAGGAAGCAGGCTGGACCTGATCAGTTGTACACTGTAGGTAGGAAGGCGTTTGCTGCGGTTTCGCATGCATTGGACACATCGTCGAGTCGCTGTAGCACTCTGTACATGTGGACAGCAGCCAGAGGGTCGTCTTCGCCAATGCTGAACACGAATCCAGCCGCCCGACTCTCAACTAGGTCACTTTCGTGCTCAGCCAGGTTGACCTCGTCAATCAGCCCTCCAAGCCTCTCTCGTCCGGCCTTGGTGTATCCGGAAAGCGTCAGGTCGCGCAATGCTTCGACAGTATCTACGTAGGTGGCTGTGGTCTTGGCGACCGCTCCTGCCATCTCCTTGAGCATGGCTTTGGCCTCTGCATTGTCATAGAGGGGTCTGAATGACAACTGCTCCGCGACATTCTGGGCGTAGTCGGCGATGCGATCCTGACGAGCCAACATGTGATAGAAGTCATCGGACCTCATCAACAGATTCCACTTTCCTGAACCAACCCTTCTTCGCAGATCATTCTTCACATTGTCAGCCCTCAACTCAGCCTCTATCGTCGCTTCAATGGCCTCGCTTGAATCCCCTCCGTCCGCTGCAATGTTTACTGCTGTTAGCATGTGATTGACAGTCTCCTCGACAGCCTCGGCGTGAGCGTGGAAGAGTTCGAAGTAAGTCGGTGTTCCGACTTCTGACCCATCCGCCTCAGCCAAGGCTTCGTCGACGAAAATCTCGCTATCACGAGTCGACCAAATCACATAGCCTACCAAGACGAGTGCCATTGGTATGATGATGAGCATATTAATCGGCTGTGATCCGACAGCTACGTAGATAGCTATCGAACCGAATCCTGCGGCCGGAAGGCTTGCCAGCCAGGATGCGATAATTTTTCCGAAGACTCTGAAATCAACGGCTTTCGCACCTCCCGCTAACCCTACACCTACTACTGCACCTACTAGTGTGTGAGTAGTGGAAACGGGGACAGCAAGGAAGGGCATGGAGAAAATCAGGACAGTCGTCGCCGCACCGAAGGTAGCGGCAAAGCCACGAGTTGGCGTGATGTCGGTAATCTTGCTTCCAATGGTTTCCATCACCCTCCACCCCCAAGTCACCACACCGATAGCTATCCCAGCGCTGCCGAGTAGAACGAGCCAAGTTGGTACATTAGCCACTGCTTCGAGTTGCCCGTCGTTTGACAGGACTTGGTAAACAGCAGCCATTGGACCTATTGCATTTGACCTGTCATTGGCTCCGTGAGCGAAGGCGACATAGGCAGCGGCGATGACTTGCAACCAGACAAAAATCCTCTCGACACCATGGAAACCATCCTCCTCTCCCTTGAAATCGTAGTTCCTTAGGATGTAGGCTAGAACCACTGCAGCGATGATAGCAATCATCCCAGCTAGGATGAGGCTGTTGATTGGGAACCACGCATTATCCATCATCGGGTTCCAAGAACCATTCTCCTTGACTGGCAACCAGTCGTACTTGTTCTCAATCCAGCCATTATCCTGAGCCTTTGCGAAGAAACCCTTGAGAGCTTTGAACTGCAGTGCAAGGCCAAGCACGAAGAATGTCGGGATTGCCAATATAGGTGCCACCCAGCGAGCGCGTGCCTCGGGATCAGTTGTGTCAAGAATAGCCTCTCTGATTACCCAGAAGGTGAAGAATGCGAATAATCCTCCCATCACCGGGCTGGCAACCCATGACATAGCGACCTTCTCAACTACCTCCCAGTCAATAAGGGAAGTTTCGTGTTGAACTTCCATGACCAACCCGACACCAACGATTCCACCGATTATGCTGTGTGTGGTTGACACTGGTAGCCCATATCTTGTGGCTATAGTGAGCCAGACAGCCGCTGCCATCATGGCAGCGATGAATCCGTACATCAGATCAGCGGAAATCGCATCAACTAGTACCTGATTATCGAAATCAACAACGAGGATTCCTTTGCGAACCGTGTCCGTAACCGCATCTCCAGCGAAGAAAGCGCCTACGAACTCAAAGATTGCAGCGATGATTACTGCTTGCTTGAGCGTCAGGGCGCGCGAGCCGACCGAGGTCCCCATCGCATTGGCGACATCGTTGGCACCGATGTTCCACGCGAGATACGCGCAGACCAATACCGAAACCAACAGGACGAGTCCCATGAGGGGTTCCATTGATTCGCGCGCGTGGCTAGTGGTACTTGACTCCTGCTCAGAGCAAACCTGCTACAGTTTCTGGCTGCGTCAGATAGATGAGCAGGCCGATTCCGGCGAACATCATCATCCACGCCCCAGTGGCCTTGACTATCCCTGTAGACCGACGCAAGAAGTCGAGCATCGCCTGTCTCCCCATTCCGACTAGAGCGGTGACCGTGACCATCAGCAAGGTCACTGATAGGATGAGCCCTGCCATCCCGAATGCGAAGGCACCTTCTCCGACAACTGCCAGCCAAGCCACGAATGGGAACACCGCCGCAGCGGTACAGTCCACCGAGGCAGCGCTATAGCCAATGCCCCACAAGTACATGTTTCGCCTAGGTGTGAAATGCTCGTCCATCTCAGTGGTCTGGTAGCGGTCTAGCACCCCTTGGACCCAGTTGAGCAGGTGAGAGGTCCATCCCAGTAGCATCAGACCACCGAGCGTCAACAGCAGCCACGCGATGACAATCGCGATGTCATGTAGAACTCCCGAGAGGTCGATGAACCCATCGAGTCCGAAGATGATGGCTCCGACCGCACCGAAGAATGTCAATTGCCCCAGAGCAGCGTAGCCGCCCACCTCAATGGGCTTAGGCATACTTCCGGAGAGCTTACCCGCCTCTCTCAACTCGTCTTCCCTCATGCCGAGGTTGAGGTAGTAGGCGATGTAGGAAGGGAGCACGGGGAAGGCGCAGGGAGAGAAGTACACCAGAATTCCTAGGAAGAGGCCAATCACGAAGACACCGGTTAACGAACGGTCGGCCTTCTCGATACCGAAGCGCAGGCCGCCAGCCTCACCGGCATTCGCCTTGACAACCGCCGATTCGAATGACGACCACCCATCAAGCGGAGTCCCTGTGTGCTCCTTGGCGACGACATAGCCCTCGTGGTCGACGACAATCACCAGCGGGATGGCTTGGGCAGAGTAGTACTCGACTAGGTCGCCCCTTCCGCCATCTTCGAGGATTACTACGTCGGTACCCCCGTTGGCCACGGGCCATGGCATGTGCTTGTCAGAGCCCGGGTCCCCAAAGGTCTCGTTGATGTCGTCGAAGCTCTCGTAGCCGTACCAGGATCCGATTGATAGGACCACTACACCGTACGGGCCGTCGAGAGCCCGCCAATCTCCAAGGCTCTGTTCGATGTGCGTCTGGACGTAGTGGCAGTTAGTGCAGTCGACCGCCATGAAGTCGAGGATTACTACGCTGCCTCGTAGGTCCGAGAGCTGAACCATTCCAGAGTCGCCGGCTATTTCGTCATCGATGCCAGTCCGGTTCATCGTCGCGACTTCGAAGTCAGGTACCTGCTCTATTTCGTCGGACACTCCGTAGGCCGATGCAGATAAGCCGAACAGCGATAGTGAGGAATAGCCGATGATGCAGAACAGAACGACACCGACGCCGAATGCCTGCCAAGTTTCCTTCTGGCGCAAAACCCCGAAGTCAAGGCCCGCTACCATGCAACGCCGAATTGGGGGCGACTTTTGATTCCGGCGGGAGTACTGCTCCCAAGGAGAGTCATCACGCTTATTGCCCAATCGCGGCTGGCAATGGGCCACGGGCTCGTGGTCTAGGGGTTATGACGTCGCCTTCACACGGCGAAGATCGCAGGTTCAATTCCTGCCGAGCCCACCATCATCCTATGAGCTCGTCGAGCAGCGAGGACGCGCCTATCCTCATTCTGTCGGGGCCTTCGATGCTGGGGTCCTCAGAGTTCACCAACGCCAGCAGTCGTTCGACGTCGTCGAGGGTTCCAATGCCCCCGGATAGTTTGATCCCTGGACTGCTCCCCATCGTCACCCCGTGCCTCATTACCTCGAAGGCGAGGATCCCGGCAGCCTCGTCGCTGCACCCACCGCGCTTGCCGGTGGAACTCTTGACGAAGTCCGCGCCCACTGCCAGCGCCATGCGAGCGCAGGCGCGCATCCGACGCTCATCTAGCAGGGAAGTCTCAATGATGACCTTCAGCACGCAGCCGGCCGAGGCCTCGCGCATGGCAATCAGCATCGCTAGTTCCAACTTTCCTGGAAAACCCTCGTCGTCGCGAGGCTCGAGGACGCAGTCGATCTCGTCCGCGCCTGCCTGAACGGCAGTATAGATGGCCTCGGACGCAGCGGCGGGGTCACTGTCTCCGACGGGGAAGCCGGCAGCCACGGCAGCCACCGATATCCCGTCGTCCAACCGCCTCTTGACGTAGGGGACGTGCTCGGCGAAGACGCATACGGATGCAGGGCGATGCTCGTTTGCCCTCTCGCAAAGGCCATCGAGGGCGGCCTCGCTAGCATCGTGGTCGAGCAGCGTAAGGTCGAGTAGGTCGAGCACGCCTCTAGCGTCCATCATACCACTCAGCCGTGCCGTGACTCGAAATCTTGCATGAACCCAACTAAGGCCTCGACGCTCTCTAGGGGGCATCCGTTGTACATACTGGCGCGTATCCCGCCGACGCTGCGGTGCCCCTTCAGCCCACCAAGTCCGCCAGCAGTGGCCTCAGCTAGGAAATCATCCTCCAACCCCTCGTCCGCCAGGCGCCATGTCACGTTCATCACCGAACGCGAGCCGCCGTACGCATGCGGTCGCCAGAAGTCGCTACGGTCGAGCTCGTTGTAGAGCAGGGCTGCCTTGGCGTGGTTGCGTTCTATGGCACCCTCGAGTCCGCCGTTGCGCTCGATCCAGGCGAAGACCCTGTCGAGCACGAAAATCCCGAAGGTGTTCGGGGTGTTGAACATCGAGCCCTTGGAGACGTGGGTGTGGTAGTCGAGCATGGTTGGTATGTCCGGTATGCCCCGGGATAGGGCCCAGGGTGAGAGGATCACCAGCGTCACGCCGCTCGGCCCGAGGTTCTTCTGCGCCCCGGCGTATATGACGTCGTGAGCAGAGACATCCAGTGGGACTCCGCATATGTCCGAGCTGGCATCCACGACCCTCGGCTTGCCGCCGCTGTCAGGGAGTTGGTGGAACTGGGTGCCGTACAGTGTGTTGTTCGAGGTGTAATGGACGTAGGCAGCATCCTCGCGGATGGAGTAGTCTCCGTCCCGCGGGACCGATCTGAATCCGTTGTCCGAATCGTCCCAGGCCGCAGATGCGTCCCCTACCCTGCTGGCCTCCTTGAGCGCCTTCTGGGACCAGCCACCTGTAACTAGGAAATCCGCCTTCTGTCCCTCTTTCATCAGATTAAGGGCAGTCATGTAGAACTGCGTCGAGGCACCCCCCTGTAGGAATAGGATCTCGTAGTCATCGGGGACAGACAGAACCCTCCTGATTCGTTCCTCCGCCGAGTCGATTACGCCCTGGAACGTCGGGCTCCGGTGGGACACTTCGAGCAGCCCGAAACCACTCTCATTCAAATTGGGCAACTCCGCTGCCACTTCCTCCACTACTTCCAGAGGTAGCACAGCCGGTCCGGCGCCGAAGTTGTGGATACGATCGGCAGGTTGCACGCCCCGACGCGCCCGCTTCGGGTCTTTCAGCCCATCGGAGCCCACGACAGGGTTCATTTTCGGGTGGCCGGACGGACAGTCGTGCTCCGCATAGGCCTCGTCATGCTG
This sequence comes from Candidatus Thalassarchaeum sp., assembly GCA_030748335.1. Lineage (GTDB taxonomy): Archaea > Thermoplasmatota > Poseidoniia > Poseidoniales > Thalassarchaeaceae > Thalassarchaeum. The sequence goes on from JASMMD010000037.1 coordinate 7,032, forward strand.
CAAGGCGCCCGTCACGTCCACATTGCGGCGCTACAGCGAGCCGCAGATGAGTGCGACATCGAGATTGAGGTGCACGAACTGCGCAAAGCCTCGGACCTAGCGGCAGCCGACCCTCATGCAATAGTGCTGCCCGGAGGCGAGTCCACTACAATGCGACTTACAGGAAACCACGAGACATCCAGGCTTCTACCAGCTCTTTTCGAATGGATTCGTTTGGACCCATCTCGCCCCGTGCTTGGTACCTGCGCGGGCGCGATACTGCTGGCCGACCCTCGGGATGGCGGCGACCCTCTGGTGGACGCCGACATCGACCGTAATGCGTACGGGCGGCAGGCAGACTCATTCCAGAGCACCCTCGAGGCTACCATCCTAGGGCGCGACTTCCCAGGCGTGTTCATCCGGGCACCGCGATTCGAATCGCACAGTGAGTCGGCAACGGTGGCAGCCATGCACGGTGAGGAGGTTGTGGGAGTCAGGACTGGAAACAGGCTCGCACTGACCTTCCATCCCGAACTATCCTCTGACACCGGCTTCCACCGCTGGCTGCTTGAGACCGCCGTGGGTGCTGGGTCATGAGCGTCACACTCAGTCTGCCTCAGGTGCCAGATTTGCACGAGCCTCCCGAAGAGGCCGACGCAGAGGGCTGTATTCAATGCCAGATGGGTAGCAAACTGGTCCTTTTCATCACGGGCAACTGTCACTGGCGCTGCGATTACTGCCCCCTTTCAGAGACCCGCCGCGACATCGACCATATGTTCGCCAACGAGCGTCGCTGTGAGAGTTTCGACGAGGTCATCGAGGAGGCGAGGGCAATGCGTGCCACAGGTGCTGGAATCACCGGGGGCGATCCCTTGATGGCACGAGAGAGGACACTTGAGGGGATTAGGAGGCTGAAGGCCGAGTTCGGCACGCAGTTCCACCTGCACATGTACACCAGCATCCCGTTCCGTCCCGAGTGGGCCTCCGAATTCGCCGAGGCCGGGCTCGACGAGATACGATTTCACTTCCTCGACCTCGCGGCCGAAGAGTACCGAGAGACTATCGCGGCCTGCTCCGAATCGGGGATTCTGACTGGAGTCGAACTGCCCTGCGAGCCAGACAAGGAATCAGAACTGTTCGAGCTGCTGGACGCCCTGAGGGGATACGATATCGACTTCCTCAATCTAAACGAACTTGAAATCACGGTGGGCAACATCGACAACATGGAGTTACGCGGATTCAACCTGTCCACCGAGATAACCGCTGGTGCCGCGGGCTCCGCAGAACTCGCCCTAAATCTACGAGATCGCGTGATTGCCGCATCGAACGGCCTCCCCGATCCGATTGACGGAGAGACGAGAGAACCCTATGGTTACCACCTGAAGTTCTGCACGGCGGTCTACAAGGACGCCGGGCAACTTCGGAGGAGGTTCCAACGAAGGGGTGAAGCGACCATCGCGCCGCACGAGACGCTGACTGAGGACTCTACTCTGATGTTCGGCGCCGTCTACTCTTCTGAGGAGGACCAAGAGTCGTGGAGTGAGGAAATCACAGAACAGACTGGCCTGCCACGGAGATTCATGCTATGGGATTCCGAAAACCAGCGCATTG
>JASMMD010000038.1 GCA_030748335.1 Candidatus Thalassarchaeum sp.
GGTCGCATCCCGCATAATCGCAGGATTGGACGACGTGATGAAGCCATTCTCACTGCTAGACGTCGACGGCATAGTCATGCTCGACCATCCTCCTGGAGTGCCGCAATCCCATGTCGAGATCATGCTCGCGCTCTCAAGGCACTGCCCGATTCATCAATTGACTCACTCTGGCAACTTCAGACTCGGTCACCATGGTATGCTCCTGCTCGACCAGCACCCAATCGAGACACAATCGGACCTCCCTCTATGGGTACCACCGCACCAGCCGGAATCGGTCGACCCACCACCATCCGCACAGCGTTTGCTGCTGCAGCGAGAGGAACACTCGTTCAAGACGACAATCGAGCTCACGAGAGAGCGCCTTGAGTCAAACGACTCGTCACGCATCATCATCGTGGACCCGGCATTGGAGTCTAACCTACCGCGCTGGGAGAGGGGGCTGAGGGCACTTGGAGTTCCTCTCCAATCCACCAACCAACCAGCACATACGCACTCCTTGGGCCATTGGCTAATTGCTCTTGCAACGACTCCCCACGGCCCCGATGCGTTCTCCCTCGAGATCCTCAGGTCACTCGCGTTGCAAGAAACGATTGAGGTGTTCGATGCCCCACCAGCCCATCCATCGAACAGCAGAATCGTCCCACGAGCTGACCCAGGCATGCTGACTGATCTGGCTAGGGGGGAGCACGTCCTAGGGGGGCCAGGAGCTCTCTCCAGATGGCTGCAGACGATGGCAAGGCCCCCCCTCTCTGACAGGGACCAGTTCAGGAAGGAGTCGACGCAGTGGTGGCTCCTTTGCGTCGCCGACTCCCTCAAGCCGCTTCTGAGGCCCGAGGACAGAGCGGCCCTCGAGGACGCCAGTAGGACTGGCTGCCACACTGGCGAGGAACTCCCGAGAGGAGAGTCCCCGACCAGCGGCGACGACTGGCTACTGTCGGTCTTGAGGATGGCCAACATAGGTCCCACGATGGAGTCCTGTGATGGCGATGGAGCGACCCCGGCAGCTGTGGCGCAAACCGTTCTCAAAAACCTCGAGTCGCTGAGATCGATGCAGTCTGGTCTGGGCTACGAGGCTCCGGAGACGGGTTCGGACTGGGTCGACGAGTTCGCCCCACTGATACGCTCATCGAGCATCCAGAGTGGGGCTTCGCTGGCGTCCGGGAGGGTCAGGGTGCTCACTCCAGCCGCGGCTCTGGGATGCTCGGCCGACACTATCGTTCTAGCCAACCTATCCAGTTCCTCATGGGACCTCAGGGCCCCGAAGCTGGCCTTTCTGGGTGATGAGGAGAGGCATTCCTTGGACCTGCTGCGACCCGACGGTCCAATCAGGGACGCGAGGCACCAGCTCGAACACCTTGGGGTCGCTGCTCCTGTGGTCGGGGCCCTATATCCTAGCCTCGAGGACGCCTCCCCCGCCGCGGCCCCTATCTGAGAATGGGCAGCGGCGAACGACCCCGAGGACGAAGCCCCGGTCATTCCCTCCGAGGTCGAGCGACCTGTCAGCCCACGCGACCTCAGGCAGCATGAGGGAACCTCGCTCAGGAACATGCTCCCATCGACGCGCCCGCCGCTCAACCCCCGCGCCGTGTCGATCTCGATGGACCAGGAGTTGCAGCGCGACCGCGAGCGTCGTCAACCGAGCCATGCCGAAGACGATGGCTACCTAGCAGAGGACTCTTCCCAGCACCTGCTCGCCTTCGACAGGGCTGACCTTACCCGCCGAGCCCCTGCGGGAACCGATCCCCCTCGCTCCAACCTCAGATGGCCCGTAGTTGGGGGCTTCACAGCCGGGGGCAAGAGATCGCCAACCATCGACCCCCGCCCGTTTGCCCCACATGCTACCGGGACCTCTGTCAGCGATTCGAGGCACGGTCACAGCGAGGGCGCCGAGCAGAACATCCCTATTTGGTCGCCCAGCAGGTTGCACTATTGGCTCAGGTGCCCGAGGATGGGGTGGCTTTCGAACGGGCTCAGGGCTGAGGAGGACGAGCTGCAGCCTGAGGACTTGGACCCACGTACCCACGGGGAACTGCTTCACAACGTACATCACGACCTGATTTGCAATACCCTCGGCTTCGGATTGAGTGACGAGAGGGAATTGAGAGGAGGCAACGATGCCACCAGTGTCGCCCTTTCCGGCATCAGCGAGAACGAGATGATGCGAACCGCCCTCGAGTCACTGGACAACCGAGCCCCCTGGCTCGACAGGACTGACGCCGTCTCGACACACAGGCTGATGGTTCTGACCGGGATGAGCAGGGAAGAGTGGAACCAATGGCTGGCCGACCCCGTTCCCGTCCCTCCATCTGGCAGAGTGGGGACCATTGTGATGGCCGAATCGGAAGTCCGTCACGCCGCCCCGGTGTCGCTCGAATGGAGCATGGCGGAACATGACGAGGAAGGCATCGAGATCTCAGTCCCGTCGAATCTCGCCGAAGGCGAGGAACTACCTCCGATCCGGGTCAGGGGCATGATTGACAGGGTGGACATCCTGCCGATGGACGAGTCCTGCCAAGTGTGGCTGGATCCCGAGGGCGACAGCAGCATCGCCCCCCTGAGGGTCCACGGCTCGGGATGGAGGCCTCGGAGACTCGTAGCCATAAGGGACCTCAAGACCTCAGAGAGCAGGGCCGCTAAACACCGCCATTTCGACGGCCTCCTCAACGAGCTGCAATTGGCCCTGTATGCTAGGGCTTGGGAGGTCTCCCATCCTGGCGACTTGGTTGTGGCCGCTGGAATCTCATTGTTCAGCCATGACACCGAGCACGTACTGGAGGTCTCTTCGCAGTACTCCGCCGCGCACGAGGATATCGACATCGGCACTCGCACGGACATCACCGCATCCCTACATAGGTTCGCCGACGAGCCGCCCTCCCCGAGCAGCGACCACTTCAGAGCATGGCTCGCCCAACGCCTAGCGGTGGCACTTCGCGTCGCAGCCGGGGCCGCTACGGGTAGGGTCCACCCGACCCCCTCGGCGGGAGTCTGCGGCTACTGCCCGGTGAGGAATGTCTGCGACGTCAGGATGGAAGGTGGCTTCTGATGCGCCTCAACACCGCTCAGCGCCTAGCGCTCAACCTAGATTCGCACATCGTCATCGACGCCGGTGCCGGCACCGGCAAGACCAGCACCATAGTAGATCGTGTCATCGAGCACTACCTCACTGAGGACCAGAGGGCGACCCGCCTGCTGCCCAAGCCAGAGCGACCATCCAAACTGCAGGGAGGAACAATAGCCGCCCCAGCTTCGGAGCGAGTGGACCTCAGGGAGTGGGGGGGACTCCTGCCGGGCGAGGTCGTGCTACTCACGTTCACCAATCGAGCCGCTGACGAGATGAGGGACCGGCTGCGACGGAGCATAGCTCGCCTACAGCCTGGACCTACGGGCGACGACGGCACTCGGCGCAGCGACCCGAGAATCAGGCACAAGGGATTCGGCGAGCAACTACTGACGTTGCTGGAGGACGCACCGATAGGTACGATTGACTCGTTCCTCAACCAGTTGGTCTCACCTTACCGCGGCATCCTCGGAGATGCACTGAGCCGCGAAAACGTCTCCAACGCCGGCAGGGTTCTGCTGGTAGAGTCTGCCCTGAATACGCTCTGGAGGCTGCCGAGTGCTCTCTCTCACGTCGGTGAGGCGGTGGATGCGGGCATCCCAGCCGAAATCGCGCCAGACGTACTCGCTGCCAGAGACAGGATTGCACGTCACTACTCGGGCCGCCGCTCCGCAGCGATGGTGCTGCGCAGCTTGGTCGGGAACTCCGTGTTCATCGAGGAGGCTGCTCGCAGGATAATGGATGGCGACGGCATCAGTTCCGAACTGCTGCACCAGCAGATTATGGCGTCGGTGGATACCGAGGAGGTCGCCAACCACGCAGCCGTGGTCCACTCGATTGCCCAGCGCTTCTGCGACTTGGTGAGGGAGAACTCAGCGTCTATGGCACTACCCGGCTGGCCCGCCGACTCCAGGATGGCATGCCTCGACGCCCTGTGTACGGAGGGTCCCCCGGGAGATGCTTGGGGACAGCTGACATGGCTGAGCCACATCCTCATGTGCACCCTCAACCCCTCGGCCTTGATGAAGAGCAAGCAGGCATTCTTTCCCTCCATGCATCTCCCTTCCGACTCGTGGGAGTCGGGCATACGGAGGTACTCGACTATTCCCGACACCAACGCCAGAGCACGCGTCAAGGACGAGATAAAGGGCATCGCAACCGACCTGAGGGAAACTTGGTCCTCAGACCGCGGTAGGCTGATGCTGCACTTCACGCAGGTCGCCATGCTACTGAGTGACACGGCCCCACCCGCCACCCCTGCCGATTGGGTGTCCCCCCTTTCCCCTCTCGCGACACCCTTGCCCGAGCGACTGGACGGACCTGCCACCAGCCACCATTTCACCCTCGATGCTGAGGTGCGCAACCTACAGGACCTGCATCTCGTCCACATGGGCTTCAAAGGCATCATCCAGAGTCTCAAGGAGCGCGAGGAGGTCCACGACTTCGACGACATCCAGAGATTGTCTGGAGACCTGCTTTTGGCCAATTGCCCCTCGGCCTGCAGGTCGTTCTACCCCCGTTCCATGCAGCAGGCACTCGACTCCATGACCGAATCAACCTGGCGCGACGACCACATCCTCGATGCGTTCGCCGAACTCGAGCGTCTGGAGGAGACTCCCAGCAGAGCCGGAGAAGCCGCCTCAAACCTCGGCGCAATCCGCACCGACCTTGAGAGCAGGCATGAACTGCTGAAGTCGATTAGGAGACGCTACAGGGCTTTCATCATCGACGAGGCTCAGGACAATTCGCCGCTTCAGTGGAGGCTGCTCTCAAGGCTTTGGGGGCAGAGGCGGGTGGACGAGGGCGAGCCAAGCGCTCCTGACACCCCGTGGCAGCCGACGGTGTGCTATGTGGGGGACGTGAAGCAGAGCATCTACGCCTTCAGACAGGCGGAGGTCACCGGATTCCTCGAGTTCGCGAGGCAGTTGATGACGGTGAACGACCACGAGCTGGAGAGCGTCCCTGATCTGACTCGCAAGCCGGCGATCAGGAGGGACTCCCACAGCCGCGACCCGAGGAACGCGCACGCCCTCAGTATAGCCACCGCCTCCGAGCACATGGAGCAAGGAGGCAGGGATCTCATCCCATGGATTCCCTTCGATGCGACCGACCGCGAGCTACCCGCACCCAGCGGGTCCGAGGTCGAGAACCGCAGGAGGGGACTGGTCTCCTTGCAGGTGAACTACCGCACCAGTGGAGGGCTGCTGCGAGCGATGAACGAATGGTGGGAAGATGTCTTCGCGCACAGACACCGGCTCTTCCCCAACGGCGACTTCTATGCAACCCCTCAGATGCTATTCGCTTGCCCCGACAAGCAAGACTCCCCCGGAGCCATCGAGTGGATATGTCCGCTGAGCACCGGGGGCGACTCCAACCCCTCCACCGACCTGACCGAGCCTCTAGACCCGTTCGGCGCTGGCAAGCCAGACTCGCTTGAACGCCAGGCGCTGCTGATAGCCCGACGGATTGGCAGCCTAATCGAAGGCTCCCCTGTACGAGTTAGGTCGGCTGATGGAAAGTGGCATCAGGTGGAAGCGGAGGCACCCGTACCACCAAGTGACATCATGATTCTGCTACCTACCAGGCCGAACCTCAGGGACATCGTCATCAGGCACCTCCACGACCATGGCATCCCAGCTCAGGCTGACCGAGAGGGTGGACTGCTTGACAGGCCCGCAGTGCACGCAATCGAGGGCCTGCTGCAATTCGTCGCGAGGCCTAGGTCACGCCACCACGCCGCATGGGTCGCCCGCTCGGTCCTGATAGGCATGGACGATGCCGAGCTGCAGGACTATATCGGCGGCGCTCAGCGTGGCGAGGACCTACTATCTCGGCTCGTAGCGCACTGCTCCAGTGAGTCCCAGAGGACCTTGGTCGAGAGATGGCGCCAACTGTCCGCCTCGGGCCGCTTGATCGATCTGCTCGACGAGACCATAGACAGGTCCGACCTGCTCACCGCCTACCCCGATCCCGTCTCACGACAGGACGTCGAGCAGATTGTCGAAGTCATCAGGTCGCTCGCAGCCGAGGTGGGGGGCGACGCGATGGTCCTAGCTGACAGGATCCGGAATCTCAGAGAGCGCAGCCCAAACGCTCTCGAGGCCATCACCATACCCCCTGGAGACGCTGTCAGAGTAATGACGATCCACAGTGCCAAAGGCCTCGAGGCCAAGGTGGTGGTGGTGGCTGACATTTTCTCTAACAGGCAGACCAACATGAGGAACGAGGACCTCAGCCGCCTCATAGTCACCCCCGAGCTATTCGCAGGCAACCCAAAGCCGTGGTCCAGCGAACCATCTCCACACTCCGCGTTGTGGTCTCATGTCCGCGTGCTACACCAAGCGCGCAAGGACGCCGAGGCCCGCAGGCTGCTGTACGTGGGAGCCACGCGCGCTGAGGAGAGACTGATCGTGGTGGGCTCCAGCAGGGGGACCGAATGGGTCGATGGAGAGGGCCTCCGGTTTCCTTGGACCTACGACAAGAAAAACCCCCAACTGGGTCAGATTTGGATAGAGTCGCTGCGCCAAGGCTCTTTGAGGCGATCGGAGGCCACCTCGCATTGGCTCGATGAGGACGATGACGAGGACAACTCCTCTATCCGAACCCGCGGTGAGAGAACCTTAGACCCGGCTAGGATGTACTCCAATGCATCCATCGGAGGTGAAGCAACTCTCCCTGGAATGCTGGTAATCCACCACCCGGACTGCTTCGATGAATCCAGAGGATTGCCGGTGATGACCCCGTTGCAGCGCATCGAGAGACTGGATGATGCGGCTCGCACGGCGACCGACACCAATGTCACCACTTCTCCTAGATCGGACTCGGCCCCGAGAATCAGAGTCTCTCCTAACAGACTCCCAGTGTTCCAGGAGTGCCGACGACGACACTGGCTGGAGACCAGAGGCGGCCTGAACCCCGAGCCGATAGCTCCAGGTGGGCAAGCCCGCCAATTGAGAGGGATGCCCTCCAATGTGGATTCCGCGACCCTAGGCACCGTCTTCCACAGGATAGTGGAGATAGGGATTGGCAATCCCGGCCTCGACGGCGAGCCCGCCAGTTCGCCACTACCAGCGATGTGGACGGAGGGCAGGGAGGACCTACTGTGCGATCCCGAGACGCATTCGACGGCGTTCAACGAACTTCTCCCGCCAGACGCCGACCTTGAGCGCACGGGGCTGCTGGTCACGGCGATGGCCAAGCGCATCGACTCCGGCCCAGTAGGCCGTATGGTGCATAGCGAGCGGGTGAACGGCCACAGGCTCGAGGGGCTCAGGACCGAGTTGCCTTTCCACATAGCACTCGAAGCCGATACCAAGGGCTCGGTCAGGAAGCGTTGGAGCACAGAAGGGCCCGAGCTCTTGGCTAGAGTGGACAAGGCCATCATCGAGATGAGCGGGATAATCGACCTCGTGCTGTGTACGGCGACTTCCAACGGCGAATCGACCATCCGAGCCGTTGACCTGAAGACCGAGGATGCCGGATTGGTTGATTCGGACTCCACCGAGGGGCTCCTCGAAGCACTCGACTCGGATGTGGCGGGCCCCGCTTGCGAAGCCGAGTTCGAAATTCTGAGCAAGCACCGCTTGCAGCTGGCCCTTTACTACAAAGCGCTCCATAGCATAGAGGAGGCTAGGAAGAGAGCCAATCTGAGTTCCAGGACCGTGCTGTCGCCAGCGATTCTGATTGGTGTCACGGGAAGAATGGTCGAGTACCCGAAGGAGATGCTGGAACGGGCATCGCAGGAGATTGAGGAACTGTTAGTCAGGACGGCAGGAATGGCTCTGGACTCGGACACGCCGCTTTCCGATTTCGCTAGGCTGCCCGCGGACTCGGCCCACATCTGCGAGAGCTGCCCTTTCCATCGCGGCGCCCTGCCCATATGTGGCCCCGCCGACGAGTGAGTATCCCGACGAAGACTCCATGTGCTGAAGGCCCTACACGAAGCCGTGCAGCCCGACCTCGAAGCACTGGCGCAGCGAAGCGATGAGCTGTGGGAGGAATCGATACTCCCCAGCCTGATGGAATTCGTTGCCATCCCAGCGCTCTCGCCCGGATTCGACCCCAACTGGGCCGAGACCGGAGATCTGGACGCAACCGTGGAGCTGTTCTGCGGC
>JASMMD010000039.1 GCA_030748335.1 Candidatus Thalassarchaeum sp.
CACCTGCACTGGCCATTGCCATTACCACAAACGCGGTAACCCATGCGTCGCAGCGGTCGTAGACCGTCCACAGCAGCGCACCAGCACCAACAGCGGTCAACGTGTCCCACAGGTCAAAGCCCCACATATCGGGGGCAGCACCAGCTTCGTGCGACCCGGCTCCAACCATCATCAGTGCCAAGATGGCACCAACCATTTGTGCAACCAGACGGCTTCCGTTGTCCATCCATGCGTCCGAATCACTCAGATCGCCAGTCATTATGTGGCCCCAGGTGATCACGGGCAGTATGTGGGCACCGCTAATAGCCATCCAAGCAGCTGCAAGGACTAGGGCTCCCTCAAGGGAGTCCATTCCACCAGCTAGCCAGGCAACCATAAAGGCCCCACCCATTTCATTCATCATGTTATCCATATCCATGTTTTCAGTTTCCTCTCACCAAAGTGAGTGGTTGCCGCCTTTGTGGACGATTTATAATAGAATCCTACGAATTCCGGAAATCACCCCCCCTAAAGGGGGTCTTTTCCGTACGCCGGTGTTGCTCTAAACACTAGATTACCCCTCACACAGTGAATATTCCTAACAGCCCCCGGTGCTACGCACCGGCCTTCGAATCGATGACTCCCGGTTCTGTGGATTCCTGCTACGCAGGAACCGTCTTGAGGTACCAACCGCCCCCAGAGACCGTGGTCACACAGGTCGCGATCGAACCCGAGGTCCGAGACGGGCTGCTTGCAGATTGCTCAGGCCTAAGAGGCCTGGTCGAATGGCTCGATTCGATAAATCGCAGACCCGGTCTAGCAGAGCTAGACCGCCACCTAACGGGAATAGAGGTCAACCTTCCAGCCCTCAAGCAGTGCATCGGCTATGCCGATGACGGATACCAGAGAAACGTAATCAAGAAGTCCGAGCACTACGAGCTGGTGGCCATCTGCTGGATTCCAGGACAGGAGACTCCCATACACGACCACGTGGGCAGCGACTGCGCATTCCTGATTGTCGATGGCGTCGCGACTGAGACGATCTACGAAACCAATGAAGAGGGTCTTGCGTATCCGATAAACGTCAGGAATTATCAGCCCGGTGATGTATGCGCTGCGGAGGAACCGGACATCCACCGAGTCTCAAATGACACTGATTCCGAACTAGTGAACCTGCACATCTACACTCCACCGCTGCACGCCTACAACATCTACTCCCCAGCCGAGTGAGCGACATCCCGCTTGTACTCCTCAAGCACCTCGTTAAACAGCTGGATGTCGGAATCGAAGGTCTCGGGCAGCAACGGCCCGAACGAGAAGCGGAAGAAACGGGGATACGGCGTCTGGTAACTCGGATCCTTGGAATGCGGCCTGTCCATGTCGCAGTCGGAGGCGCATAGGATAGCGGCACCGCGCTTGAACAGTCGCCGGTTGAGCTCAGCGCTAGTCATCCCTTCAGGGAGTTCGAGCCAGTGGTAGAATCCGCCGTTCCCGGTGTAGACGCCGAGCCCCATCTGCTCGAACGCCCTACCATATCGCTCCCGCTGCCAGTTGTAGTGCTGCTCCACGGCCTCCCGGGCCTGCTTGACTCGCTCAGGCTTGAGCAGTTTGACCGCATAGTGCTGCGAGGGGTGGCTCACGCCACCCATGCCGAAGCTGGAGTAGTTTGACATCGTCTCGATGTTGACCTTGCTGGAGATAATCCAGCCGATACGGATTCCTGGGGACTGCAGCCCCTTCGTGCAGGCCCCCGAGAGGAAGACGTTGCTATTGTCAAGGTCCTGCACGAACTCAATGCCACTCACAGAGGGAGAGTGGAACATTTCGTATGCCTCGTCGAGTAGGATGCCGTTACCGGGCTGTTCGGCCATCCCGATGAGTTCCCGAAGCTCCTCTCCCGAGCGCGTCTGACCAGAGGGATTCTGAGGATTCGAGATGACGGGCATCAGGCTCGTTCCCTCGCTGACACCCGTGCGTTCGAAGTACTCGGAATTGCTGGGATGGAATCCATTCTCCTTGGTGAACGGGACGGTCTCGTACTCGGTATCGGTCTGAGTCAAGATATCCAGATAGGCAGGCCACTCGATGCCCCCTATCCTCACCCTGACGTGTTCCTTGAGAAAGGCCATCACAGTGTAGATTCCAGGCCGTCCTCCCGCGAACACCATGACGTTCTCGGGAGTGATTGTCGATCCGTATCGCGAGTTGTAGAAATCCGCGATTGCATCGCGCAACTCCGGATGCCCCCAGGCCTTCGGGTAGAAACGGTCTTCCCAAGAGACATCGACACTGTCTGGAAGCGGAGGCCCGCCAAAGTTCTCCAGAGGGGTGGTCAGGGGGAATCCCTGTGACCACGGGTGTGTGCCCTCGGTTCCCATGAAACTGCCGAAGGCATCCCTGAACGCGTACAGTGTCTCGTAGATGCCCATCGGCGGGCAGTTGTCGGAAAGGAAGGACTCGACCCGAGACCCATCATCTTCACTCTGGTCCGTCACGCCACCCCGTGAGGCTGCATGCAAATGAGTTTGCCCTCGCTGCGGATCCGCAGGAATCAAAGGGTGCACGAATAATCGTTAAATCTCGACATTGTAGTCAAGGCACTATGCGCCAGCCAGCCCGACACCCGAATGCTCTCCCAATCATGCTAGTTGTCATGCTTCTAGGGATGACTGCCTCGTTCTCAATGGACTCAGGAGAAAGAGATGAATTGACAGTTAAGGACGATCCGGCGAGCACTCACTCGACATCAAATATTAGTTTCCCAGGCTTCCAAGATGGGTCGATCTATTCTGCTACTTCGCTCACGGCTTCCTTCCAACACACCTGTGCTATATTGGATGACCAAACTATGAGGTGTTGGGGGGATGCGGGTCAGGGATTCCTCGGGAACGGAGATTTCTGGTGGGAATACTGGACTCCGCAATACGTTAATCTCGGCGAACAGGGAGGCTCTGCATATGCAAAAGAGACTGCATCAATGGGTCACCATTCTTGCACCATAATGACCGATGACGTACTCAAATGCTGGGGAGAGGCAGGAAACGGCCAACTCGGTCACGGTGTCCACGATGGGTGGCACTCCAACCCATTCATCGCGGTGATGAATGGAACTCCAATCGAGATCACGGCTGGATTCCACCACGGCTGCGCAATAATGGACGACTTCTCAGTCTCGTGTTGGGGGGACAATTCATACGGCCAGGTTGGAAACAACGTCTCTGGCGAATTCCCTCTGGACGGCTCTCATGATGTCGGATACCCAACCCATATCCCTATGCCACCGGGACGAACCGCGGTAGCAATATCTAACGGCGGCCTTTCGTCATGCGCAATTTTGGATAACGGAAGTGGGATGTGTTGGGGGTTGAACGATGTTGGCCAATTGGGCGATGGCACATACGATAACAGAAGCGCCCCCACTCCAGTTACAGCAATTCCCGCGAACAGAACACTGGCTGCTATTGCAGTCAGTACCCAGAGCACCTGCGGCATTCTGGACGATGGCAGTGTGAGGTGCTGGGGCAACAACTCGTGGGGACAGTTCGGCGATGGAACCTCTGGTGGCTTCACGGCATCAGGGTCCTATACTGCTCTGCCCGCAGGACGAACCGCGATTTCCCTCGATGTGGGAAGGCGGCATGGTTGTGCGATACTCGATGACAACAGCGCTTGGTGCTGGGGAGCCAATCATGATGGGCAACTGGGAGATGGTACCACCACCAGTTCCGATGTGCCTGTCGCCGTGGCCGGGAACCACTCATTCTCTGCCATTTCGGCCGGGTATCACCACACCTGCGGGATAATCACCAACGGATCCGTTCACTGCTGGGGGTATCACTCGGGAGGACGTCTTGGCCTAGGCGTCGATGTGGATTCAGACGAGCCCGCATGGGTAAACCTCTCCACAAATCGTCACGGATACCTCACCGAAAGAGACCACGATGGAGATGGCATACTCTCTATCTTCGATGAAACACCATATCCTCCACCAGTCTGTACCGCAGGAAACTATCTCGTTGGCTACGAATGCGTCGATGCATCACCCGGGCATTATGTGGCCAACAATGCCTCGACAGAGCAGACACCCTGCTCAAACGGAACCTACCAACCGTACTCGGGACAGACCTCATGCTATCAGACAGGCCCGGGTCACTATACGGATGAATTGGGTTCGATTGAACAGACAGCGTGCGTACCGGGGACCTACCAACCGGACACTGGGCAAACTTCGTGCGTAGAAGCGACACCGGGCAATTACACCGCCCAATCTGGGGGGATATCTCAGACCGCGTGTTCTCCTGGAACCTATCAGCCCAACTACTCAGGGGCTTCCTGCCTCGCCGCCGACCCCGGGCATTTTGTCTTGCAGCCCATGCAATCCAGTCAGACACCATGCTCTCCGGGCTTCTATCAGCTCTTAGCGGGCCAAACCAGTTGCTTCTCGGCATCCGAGGGACACTACGTCCCATCAGAAGGCTCCACGGATCAGCTCGAGTGCGAGCCCGGTACCTACTCCGATCGCAGAGGACTTGATGCTTGCAAGGAGGCAGACCCGGGACACTACGTCCCTGCAGGCGGAGCCATCGAGCAACTGGCTTGCTCGGCCGGCTTCAACCAGCCCTCGATGGGCGCGACTGAATGCCTGTCGAACGAACCCGGTTACTACACCTACGAGTCCGGGACAGCGAACCCACTGGCATGTCAGGGAGGAAGCTACCAGCCTGATTCAGAGTCCACTGGATGCATAGAGACCGACCCCGGACACTATGCTGCGGGCCCCGCGGATACGAGTCAAACAGCCTGCTCGATCGGTACCTACGCTCCCGACGGGGGAGAGGACCAATGCACGACGGCTGATGCAGGGCACTACGTCTCCGGCGAAGGCTCCACCGGGCAGGAAGCGTGCACTGCAGGAACACATCAGCCATCCACCGGCGAGTCTTCGTGCCTCGATGCCGACCCCGGTCACTACACCGACCAGGATGCAGCAGCGGAACAGGTGCCATGCTCTCCAGGAACATATCAGGGTTCGGCCGGGCAGACCTCTTGCATCGAGTCCGATTGGGGGTACCACGTCCCAGAACCGGGCTCTGCTGAGCAGGTGCTCTGTCCGGCTGGTACCTACCAACCCTCTACCGGCAAGTCTGATTGTTACCCTGCTGAGAAGGGACGCTACGTCAGCAGCGCTGGCGCGACCGAATCGACTCCCTGTGAGAAGGGGACGTACCAATCAGAGGAGGGTCAGGCAGAGTGCTTGGAAGCCGATCCGGGTCACTACGCCGAATCAGAGGAGTCGGAGGCCCAGATTCCGTGCGATAGGGGGTCCTATCAGGCCGAGTCGGCTCAGACGGAGTGTATTAACTCCGAACCGGGCTATTACGTGTTCACGTCCGCGGCGACCTCGCCGACCGCATGCGACCCAGGGTCATACCAACCGCTCTCTGGGATGATGAGCTGCAAAGTGGCGGAAATCGATCACTACGTAGCCGAGTCCGGAGCCTCGAGTCAGAGTAAGTGCCCTGATGGAGAGTACCAGCCCGAAGCCGGCCAGACCAGTTGCATCGAGGAGGAGGGTTCGATGATGATGATTGCAGGTGCCGGGGCGGCCGTCGTCGTGCTTGTGGTATTCTTCATGCAATCCCAAAAGAAGCCGAAGTCACCACCCCCTCGAAGAGGGAAGCGAAGGCCTCCTAAGGGCAAGCAGAGGAAGCGCAGGAAGCCTAGGCCCGCAGTCAGCGAGCCCCCTCGTGAAGAAGAGTGACGGTCTAGCGCACTTGATATGCGAGAGGACCTCCGCGAGGTTCCGTGAAGGACTACCCGAGCGACCGAGTCGACCTGCGCAGTGACACGGTCACGCAACCGACGCCACCGATGCGCGAGGCAATGGCAGCGGCGGCGGTAGGTGACGACGTGCTCGGTGACGACCCCACAGTGATAGAGCTGCAGAATCGAGTCGCTAGGATGCTAGGCAAGGAGGCGGCTCTGTTCGTTCCTTCAGGTACTATGTCGAACGCTGTGGCAATCAAGACCCAGACTAGGCCCGGCGATGAGATAGTCGCCCATCGCAAGAGCCACATCTACATGTACGAGGCCGGCGGGTACGCGGTGCTCTCGGGGTGCTCGATATCTCTGGTGGAGGGGTACCGAGGACTGATGTCGCCTGAAGATGTCCAGATGGCCATCCGTAAGGTCGCTGGGAGCGACTCTCACTACCCAGAGTGCACCCTGATATGCGTCGAGAACACAGCCAACGTCGGCGGCGGCTCGATCTACGAGCAAGACATGCTGGACGCAATCTGCGAGGTCGCCCACTCAAACGACTGCCGAGCCCATCTGGACGGTGCGAGGATGTTCAACGCCGTCGTTGCCAGCGGAGTCGACGCAGCCCGTATGGTCAGGGACTTCGACACCATCTCGATATGCCTCTCGAAGGGGCTCGGTGCTCCCGTCGGATCGGTCTTGGTAGGTGACGCTGCAACCATCGCCGAGGCCCACAGGTGGCGCAAGATGTTCGGCGGAGGGATGAGGCAGGCCGGCGTTCTGGCAGCCGCTGGGCTGTACGCCCTTGAGAACAATATCGACAGACTAGCCGAGGACCATGCCCGAGCCCGACGCTTGGCAGAGGCGGTCGACGCGATGGAGGCGTACTCGATCGACCTCGGGGCGGTGCAGTCCAACATGGTGTACATCAACTGCGAGAAGGGCAGAGCGAAGGCCCTGGTCGACAAACTGTCTCAGCAGGGAGTCGATGTCCTCGACCTTGAGCAGGGAGTCGATTACGGTGATGTCTCGACCGTCAGGGCGGTGGTGCACCTGCATGTGACCGACGGGGACATCGACCGGGCCATCGCCGCATTCGATGCCGCTCAATGACCCGGAAGCATTCAATATCCCAATACTCAGGGATTGGCGTGAGAATCGCACCCCTGATGCTAGTAGCCCTGATGCTAGCAGCCTCGACGCAGGCAGTCGCCACCAGCGAGCAGAGCTCGATGTGGCATGTCGCGAGGACCGGGGGGGATGGAGGAGTGCTAGGAGCCCTGGAGATGGCGCTGACCAACGAGACTACGGACGGGGAAATCACCCTAGAGTACTCAGAGATGGCCCCCGTCATTGAGGTATACACCGCTACGTGGTGCCTCAATTGCGTTACCACGGAGCATGCTATCGACGAGGCCGTAGGCGACTCCGATGTGATTCGCATCCACTACCACAGGCACAGGGCCGAACCGGAGGATCCCTTCGGTAACAATGCCACTGAGCATCGCTGGGAGTCGACCTATGGCGGCGCCTCGACAGCAGAGACAGGGATGTCCAGAGTGGCTCCTTCCACGGTGTTCGATGGCGAGAGATTGCATCTGGGAACATCACCGAGCTCAAGCAGCCTAGTCAGCGACTACTCCACCTCCCTCAACGCTGGTCAGACCTCCTTCACCGGGTCGGCTCTCCTGTCTGTCAACTCATACGACTCCGAGACCCGAATCATGCAGTTCTCGTGGAACGCCAGCCAGCCAAGCGACCCGGAATCAGGCGACTCCCCCATAATCCTGACCACATGGCTCCTATTCGTTGAGGACAGCGCGAGTTTCCCAGATGGCTCGAACGGAATAGGCGACTACCTGCATGTACTGCACGACGCAATCGAGCTCAACGGCCTCGAGGGAACCGGATTAGCCCAAGTCCCCGCAGCGTGGGATGGGGATGATGTCTCTGTCCTGCTCCTAATCGATTGGTCTTCTCCAGCAATTGACTGCTGCGGTTCCGTTTGGCCCAGCCTGCCCGCCCCCGGCATTGTGACCGTCATGATTTGCTTCCTCGCAGCGCTTCTGCCTTCCCGCAGGAAGCGTCTATCTACCTGATGGCGTGATTCATCCTCAGTTGGGTTGAATAACCCCACCCTGCCATCGCGTACGCTCGGTGATGCCATGTCCTCGGAAACCCCCGTTCAAGTGACCTGCGAGGAGGTGCCCAGAGGTGATTTGCCGGACTGGCTCATCGAGCACATCTCAAAGCAGTCCCTAGGCCCTACCGGGGCCGA
>JASMMD010000003.1 GCA_030748335.1 Candidatus Thalassarchaeum sp.
TCAGCTCCTCCGCAGCCTCTATGGCCAGCTCCGTCAGGTGCTGCCCAACCGCCGAATCGACCTTGCCCGAGATCGAGGTAGCTACGACCGAGCGTAGCTCGGAATCATCCCCAGGAGTTCTGGAGATCCGCTCCATCTCGTCAAGAGATTCAGCCAGAGCGATTTGGTACCCATTCATGATGATCGACGGGTGTACGCCAGAGCGAACCAGTTCGAGCGCGTTCTGCAACAATTCAGAGATGAGTATGACGGTCGTCGTTGTTCCATCGCGAGCAGCTCTGTCCTGGGCCGACGAGGTAGAGATGAGCAGCCTCGCGGTGGGATGCTCTACCTTTGCGGCCTCGAGGACGGTGACACCGTCGTTGGTAACTGTAGCGGGACCACCATCTTCCACCAGCATCTTGTCGAGGCCGCGCGGACCGAGGGTGGAGCGGACCGCCCCGGCAAGCGCCGTTGCGGCCTTGACATTGTTCACCAGTGCCGAGCGCCCGTGCAGACGGTCGGTGTCCTCTAGGGCGACCTCATGCTCCGTCTCGGCCATCTGGGCCGCCGTAAGGCAGCCTTGCTTTGAACCCGTCCGTGGGCGCGGCATGCGCGCCTAGCGCGCGGGTGCGACCGTGCGGTTCATATACGGCAGCACTATCGCACTATACAACCTCAGGTTGAGTAGTGGTATCTGATGGACGATAACGAGCGTGATGAGTGGGCGGACGACATGTTCGCCGAGATGGCTAGGATGTTCGAGCAGATGGGCATGCCCATTGACGTGAAAGCACTCGAGGAGATGATGAAGAGGGTCACCGAGCAGTTCGAGCAGATGGGCATCGATCCCACTAAGATATCCAATTCCCAGTTCAAGGTCGAATCCAACGTCGACCCGGAGGAGTTGCGCCGCATGATGGATTCGATGATGAACACCCCGGGGGGCTTCTCGGACCTATTCAAGAAGATGGGTGTCAACATAGAGGTCGAGGGTCAGACCGAGAAGGCACAGGCCGAGGTCGATGAGCCTGAGGAGTCCGAGGTCGCCGATCTTCCCAGAGAGGACGTCTACGTGCTCGACGGCAGGATGTCGGCCACCATAGATATCTCGAGGTTCCTTGACATCAGGCACGATGACATCGAACTCGTGCTCAGCAGCGGCGGTGAGGTACTGCAGCTGATGAGGAAGACGCAGTCGCGTCCGCTCAAGCGATTCATACTACCCGAGGCAGCGGAACAGATTAGCGAGTGGAACCTCAACAACGGTATCCTAGACATCACATTCGATTTGGCGTAAGGCCGAACTGAACCATTGGAGGAATAGAATGAGCGGACCAGTAATCGGAATTGACCTTGGAACGACTAACAGCTGCGTGGCCACCCTCGAGGGAGGGCAAGCGGTGGTGATACCAAATTCGGAGGGCTCTAGGACCACGCCGAGTGTGGTGGCCTTCGCTAAGGACGGCGAGAGATTGGTAGGGGTTACCGCGAAGCGCCAGGCTGTAACCAACTCCGAGAGGACAGTTCTCTCTGTCAAGAGGGAGATGGGCACTGATTGGAGTAAAGAGATTGATGACGATGACTACACTCCTCAGGAGATCTCCGCATTCGTCCTCCAGAAGATGAAGTCGGATGCCGAGGAGTATCTCGGCAGGGAAGTCAGTCAGGCAGTTATCACATGCCCCGCTTACTTCACCGACGCACAGAGGAAGGCCACGCAGGACGCTGGCAGAATCGCCGGCCTCGAAGTCCTCAGGATAATCAATGAGCCCACCGCGGCCGCCCTCGCCTACGGTGTGGACAAGGACGAGGACCAGACCATCCTAGTCTTCGACCTCGGGGGTGGCACCTTCGACGTCTCGATACTCGAGATATACCAAGTGGACGGACAGCCCCAGATCGAGGTCAAGGCGACCAGTGGCGACAATCGACTTGGAGGGGACGACTTCGACGAGGCTGTGATAGACTGGATAGTCTCGGAGTACAAGAAGTCCTCAGGGATCGACCTCTCCAACGACCTGCAGGCCATGAGCCGTCTGCGCGAGGCCGCCGAGAAGGCGAAGATTGAGCTCTCGGGCACCAGCTCGACTCAGGTCAACCTCCCATTCATCACCATGCGTGACGGCCAGCCCGAACACCTCGACATGACTCTCTCGAGAGCCAAGTTCGACGACCTCACGGCCGACCTCATCAAGAGGACGATGAAGCCTACGCGCAGGTCCATGAAGGACGCTGGAGTCAAGGCAGGGGACATAGACAAGATCCTACTTGTTGGCGGCAGCACTCGCATACCCGCGGTCCAAGACGCCATCGAGAAGGAGACTGGCAAGCCCCCGTTCAAGGGCATCAACCCCGACGAGGCTGTAGCCATCGGGGCCGCTCTTCAGGCAGGCATCATCGTCGGCGACGAAGGCGTCACCGACGTGCTCCTGCTCGACGTCACGCCACTGACCCTTGGGATAGAGACGCTGGGAGGCGTCATGACGACGATGATTGAGCGCAACACGACGATTCCGACACGACGATCGGAGACCTTCTCCACGGCCGCTGACAACCAGCCCGCCGTGGAGGTCCATGTGCTGCAGGGAGAGCGAGAGTTCGCCAAGGATAACATCACTCTGGGACGCTTCCACCTGATGGGCATACCACCCGCCCCAAGAGGAATCCCGCAGATCGAAGTCACCTTCGACATCGATGCCAACGGCATCGTCAACGTTTCCGCGAAGGACCTCGGGACGGGCACCGAGCAGTCGATTAAGATAGAGAGCCAGACTTCCCTTAGTGAAGACGAGATTAAGCAGAAGGTATCCGAGGCGGAGGAGTTTGCCAAGGAGGACAAACTGCGTAGGGCCGGGATTGACCTCATCAACTCCGCTGACAGCATCGTCTACCAGACCCAGCGGATGCTGGAGGACGCCGCCGAGAAGGTCAGCGACATGGATGCGGGACCGGTTCACGAGAAACTCGAGCAACTCAGGGCCATGATCACCAAGGACGACGGCGAGACCACAATCGACGTCGACGACCTCGACGAGGCTGCCGTCCAAGCCAAGATTGGCGAGGTCGAGCAGGAGATGCACGCCATCTCGACCAAGCTCTACGAGGCCGCTGCAGCCGAGATGGCCGAGCAGCAGGCAGAGGAGGGCGACGAGGACGTCGTCGATGCCGACTTCGAGGTAGTGGACTCGGACGAGGACGAGTAATCAGCCATCGTTGATGAGTCGGTGCAGGGTCCTCACGTGGACTCCCGAGACGCCGAACTCGAACAGCGGGTTGGCGCCCTCGGAGCGAGCCTTCGAACCGGGTCCCCAAGCGGTCCCGGCGATGTCTAGGTGCACCCAGGGAATCTTGTCGGCATCCTCATCGTAGCCGCGGTGCGGCACGAAGTATTCGAGGAACGAGGCAGCGGTGTTAGAGGAACCCGCCTTGCCGCCTATCGAACCGTTACGGATGTCCGCGAATGCGGAATCGGTCATGTACTTCCTGAACTGGGCATTCAGCGGCATCCTCCAGACCGGCTCGCCCGACCTGTTGGCCGCCTTCCTGACTCGCTTGCCGATTCCATCGTCGTTGGCCCACATGCCAGTGATCTGGTTGCCTAGGGCGACCACGATGGCACCGGTCAGGGTAGCGAGGTCGACGATGTACTCAGGGTCGAACTCGCCGGCCTTCCACAGCCCGTCCGCGAGTACATTGCGCCCCTCTGCATCGGTGCTGAACACCTCCACGGTCTTGCCCGAGTAGGTCTCGAACACGTCACCCGGACGGTATGCTCCCGACCCTGGCATGTTCTCTGCCAAGCAGGCGACTCCGTTGACCCGGCGTTCGTAACCGGTCGCGTGCAGGGCCTCCATCAGCCCGAACACGGTGGCCGCCCCGCACATGTCGTACTTCATGTCCCACATGCCCCCCGAGGGCTTGATTGAGATCCCTCCGGTGTCAAACGTGATTCCCTTGCCGACTATGCATGGCCTCTGGACACCCTTGTCTGCTTTGGGGTTGAGTGTGAACAGCACCATACACGGCTTCCTGTCACTACCCTTGCCGACGTTAATCAGGCCACCCATTCCGAGTTCCTGCAGCTTGTCCCAGTCGTAGACCTCGACGGAGACATTCTCCTTCCCGTCGGCCCATTCGACCGCCCTGCGGGCGTACTCCATAGGGTACAGCACGTTGGCAGGCTCGTTTCCGAGGTCCCGAGCTAGGTGGACCCCCCCTACGACCGAGTGGATTCTCGATAGTCCCTCTGTGAGTGCTTCCTGATGGCGCGGACTGGCCTGAAAGGCCACGGACCATGGCTCTGCTATGTGCTCGTCGTCGACCGCTTGGTGCTCAAGAAACTCATAGTCCCGTAGCATCATACCCTCAGCGAAGTCGAGCATGCGCTCGCTCGACCAGCCCGAGGTGAATCTGACAGTCAGCGCCGTACCGTTCTTCTTCGAAAGGGCGGACATCACCCGTGCACCGATGTTCCGGGCCTTCCTGTGCCCGAACTCACCCTTGTCGCCCATGCCCAGCAGAATCACCCTGCACCCGGGAGTCCAGACCACCATCCTCTGACCCTTTTTGCCCTCAAAGTCATCCGAGGATATCGCCTCCCGGACAAGGCTCCGCTGGCTCCGGCTCAATCCCGAGAGAGCGTTGTTTGGGGCCTTCCCGGTCCCCTCGAACAGGGGCAGCAGCACTTGGCTTCCAGCTTCTCCGAATTCGTCATTGCTCCATTCCATAATCACGCCGAACCCTCCGATTCGGTAGTGATATACAAAGAATTGCCCTCAAAAAACCAAGTTTAGAGGCCATTTTATATTCAAATATTCTGAATTATCACTCAAACTTGCGATTTCGGCTGTTTATCGCCGCTAGAGCGAAGGCGACGAAAACAAGTAGTATCGAAGGGGCCGGAAGCAGACCCGAGCCGTCAGCCTTCATCTCTACGACGCTCTCATTGACAGATTCGTTGACCCACATCGAGGAATCTATCACACGCTTCTGGTACACTAGGTAGAACTGTCCTTCGCTGGAAATCGGAGCGCCTCCAAAATCGAGGGTTGTGACGGTGCTATTAGTGGCATTGACTCCAAAACCACATCCTAGAATGGAGAAGTTGAATCCTATCTCATCACCACAGGAGTAAACCTCCCTCATCTCTCCTACATGATCAAGAAATATCCCCCCAATTCCACCAGGGGCCCACCACTCACCATCTTCATCCAAGTATAACAGTGTGGCATTTGACGTGCTCGCGTGTCCCAAGTTCGAAACGCTCAGATGCACTTTTCCATCTTCAACCTCTAGGGAATCGACAACAAGACGGGCCCTCCAGTACCATACATTCTGAATCAGATAGCGCATCACATCGAGTTCCTCCCCCAATCTGTCCGAGAGAGCCTCTACTGTTCCCAGAAGGAATTGTTCATCATCGGTTTCGAAGGTGAATGTGGGGTACCCCATCACCCCGTAGCCATAATCGCGGCTGGTTCCACAGTTTGGGTAGAGGCCTTGGTTTGCATTCCTAATCGGAATGTCGGAAATGTTGGCATGGACATCATCACGGATGAAATGAAACAATTCCCAGTCTGACGGTTGTTCGGGCCATTTGCCCCAAGGATAGAGCATAATCCAAACACCTGTGTGCATAGTGATATACAAGTCAGCATGAGGCACTACCTCGTTCATGTAAATCGAATTTGAATGAGTTTCTGATTCACTGAATGCAGCACTCCCAGGCTGGGTCGTCGGGCAGGTGTTCCAGTAGTGATCGTAGTTTCTATTCAGATCCACTTGGTTAACATTCCATCTTGTGTCGAAGTCATTGCCATCCGCATTCAGCATGATGAGGATGTGCAATTCAGTGGTCGCCAATACATCGAGTACCTCCTGTTCGCCATCAGCCCAACCCTCGATGTAATACTCTGCAACTAGGAAAGCAAGCTCCGTGCCCAGATGTTCATTCCCATGGTGTCCACCATCGATGTATACCACTTCCTTGGAGGTCCCATCGGGTTTGGTTTCCAGACTCCAATCAGAGATCTGCAGCATCCAGAGATTTCTCCCCATCTCAGTTTGGCCGACAACGAGTAGGTTTACGATTTCGGGATAATCATCCGCCCATGCATTGACGTCCAAGGTCAGTGTTGCATAGGAATGGTACCAGTGCTCCTGAACGATGTCCGGCTGACCAACCTGTGCTGTTGCAGCCGGCGCTGCCGATACTGAGAGCATCACGGATGCGAGGATGATTGCTGCCCAGCGGCGCATAGCGCCGCTGAGAGGGTGATCACCTACAATCGTTGTCACTTTCTGTGAGCCTATTGTCTACTAACCACGGCTAGCGATGTGAGCGGCCATAATCTTGGTGGCGATGAGTGCGGCGTTGAACTGAGTCAACCGGTCCTCTCCGGGCACAATTTCGTTCACGTCCGCTCCTATGACCTCCGCACCACTCGCGAAGAGGCGCTCTAGGATCTCAACCGCACCCCAGTGACTCAGACCTCCTGGAACCGGGGTGCCGGTGTCCGGGACAAGCGACCCGTCTAGACCATCGACATCAAAGGTCAGCCAGACAGGACCCTCTATGCTGTCAATTCTATCCACAAGGGCAGCCCATCCGGCCTGCCCGTCGCACACTCCCATGAAGTCGCGAGCGAACCAAGTCTCCACCCGCCCGTCGTCCTCGGCGAAGGCGGCCTCCTCACGGGACAGAGCCCGCGTTCCAATCTGCATCACCCTGCCGACGCCGGCATCGAGAGCCCGGCGCACGGCGGTACCGTGCGAGAAACGCTCTCCACCGAGCTCGTCTCTCAGATCGGCGTGGGCGTCGACCTGCACCAGCGTCAGGCGGCCTAGGTCGCCACCAATCTCGGGGTGCCCCGACGCCGCCTGCATCAGTGGCGGCAGAATGCCGTGCTCGCCGCCGAGGACGACCGGGAACTGAGCCCCGTTGAACCACTTTGCGGCGTAGTCGCGAATCGAGTCTAGCTGTTCTAGCAGGGTGCCCGCCTCGGAGCCCCATGCCTCGGCGGTGTGTATGCTCAGGCCGCACGGTAGGTCGTCTGGCAGCATTGGGTCGTAGAGTTCGACCTGCGAACTCGCTTCGATGCAGGCCGCCGGTCCCTTCTCGGTGCCCTCTCCCCAGCTGGTTGTCATCTCAAACGGTACTGGCAGAACGACAATGTCCCAAGGCCCAGAGTCAGACTCATTCAGCCCTAGGAATCTCGGTCTGGACGGTCCTTTCACGACACCGCGAAAGTAGCGAGCAGATTAACCGCTTCGGAGGCAGAATGGCGAAAAACGAGGCCGGACGAAGGACTGTTGAAATAGCGCGGCCTTCCATATTATGCCACCGGGGGCGGACGCGATGGGTCTAACACTAGCACAACTAACCCAGGCAATTCGCCGCAAGGTCGATATCGACATGGAGACTATCGTGGCCGAGTCCATAGCCGAGCACGCATTGGGCTTTTTCGGCTTCTCCAACCGTATCATCGACAATGCGCTTGAGCCGACTGATCGCAACCTGTTCTACCAGCTGCAGGACTACGATCTGCTGACCACTGAATCCGAAGAGACCACTCTGTGGGACGGCAGGGAGTGGAGAATCCACTACTGGAAGTTCAAGGCCAACGCCGAGGAACTGGCTCGTCTGTCTGAGGAGGACGAGGACTCAGGCGAGGACGAGGACCCCTACGCCGGTATCTACGAGGACGTCCCCGTCTCCTTGTGGCGCGAGCGCTCCGGTGAGGATGACGACTACGAAGAGCCACTGTTCTGAGCAGCAGGACAGGAATTGGTTCATATCCTCGGGGACGAGGCACGTTCCGTGCCTCGCGTGAGAGCCTCCGTCGTCGTGCTGATGTTGCTGCTTCTCAGCGGACCTGCCTCGATGGCGCTTGGAGAGGGGGACGAGCCGACGAGCTGCACGGTACTGGTCGACTGGGGCATTGAGGAGCACTGGGACGGCGGATGGAACCTCACATACGACGTCCTGCACCGTTACCTAGTCATCTTCGATCCTGAGTTCACCAACGGCAGTTCGCCGAGCGCCCTCAGCGTCGAGGTAGAGCATAACAGGGACGGCGAGCAGATAGCAGGCGCCACCAACACCTCCGTGCTGAGTGCCGGTGGAGAGGTCGACATCGTGCTCTCCACCGAACCTTTGTTCGGTGACTCGGTGTCAATCTCAGTGGTCACCGACGAAGCATCCTGCTCCAGAAGCCTCTCGATTACTAATTGGAACCAACCGGTTGCGGACCACGAGATAACTCGGGAGACCACTTGGTCCATGGAGGGTGCCGAGGAGGGTAACGGGATTGAGTTCGAAGGCCGGGGCTGGCAGCAGAGGACCGGGACCTTGCTCGAATCCAACGAGCTGGGCAACGGGACACTGTCGCTGGATTCGATGAACGGCAGCGAAGGAATGCTCCTCGAGCTAAATCTCGATCGAATCTGGCTCAACGAGACCTACGACGGCATCGAGTTGCTCCGACAGGACTTCGAGATGAGCGGGAATGGATCACTCTCCCTAAATTCCACCGAGCAGGGGGACGGCGGCGAGAGCGACGGCTTCTCGGTGGACGTCCAAGTCAACGACGTCTACGTCCTCCGCTCCTGGGACGAGGGCGAGTTGACTGAGCGTTTCCTCATCGATGGTACGGGATGGCTCTCCTTCAACGGAGGGGACAACAACAGTAGCGGAGGAGGCTTCGGACAACTCTCGTCGTTCTATTACGAGACCTGGGACGAGGACGACCGTCGGCGCCTACAGCACCTGCAGATCGAGGCCAACGCCACCTTGCGGATCTACGGAGCTGGTGACGAGTACTTCTCTTTCGACCTTGACGAATTCAGGGTATTGGAGCGCTGGGAGGATGGCACGAGGGAGCAGCAGCACTTCCTGATTCTAGGAGGGGGAGAATTCGGCTTCGTCATAGAGGATGAGTTCTTCGAGGTCGAGGTCAACGGCACCATTCCGGTGATTCACATCGAGACCCAAGGCGGCGAGACCGTAGCAGAAACCATACGGGTCGATGGCACCTACGATGGCGATGCCGAGGGTAGCTTCGGCTTCATCAGGAGGATTGTCGACTCGGGCTCGCAGACCAATGCCACCGGGTCGATGTTCGAGGTCGACAAGATTGAGAACGAGCTCTGGTTCAATGTCTCAGCCACGCCTATAGGCCCAATCACCGAGGAATGGGAGGCCGAGCACAACCTGACCTACGAGTTCACCGTTCCTCAGACGGACTGGGACAACCGCACCATCCGATACCAGTACATCGAGGACAACGGCACAGTCAACAACGAGTACCCCGAGAACTCGCCCATCATCATGCAGGCCGAGGCCCCCGAGGCCGAGGTCATGTTCGAGAATCACATCTCGAGGGAGACCGGCGCCGCCCCGGAGATTGTCGTCACCGGCGACCGCTTCTCGTTAGTGGGCAATGACGCGATGATACTGAGCATCGAGGTGATGGCCATAGTCGAAGGCGAGATGGACGGCCACACTGTCGAGGTCGCCGAATGGCTCGGCGACTACGGCGAGAGCAGTCACGCCTCGGGCAGCATCGTCAACGAGGGCCCCCTAGCCGGACTACTCAACGAGATTCACCGCTGGGTGGAGTTCGACATGGGCGACAACGGCTCAGTCGAAGGCTTCGCCTTCGTCGAGCACCAGTTGGTTGACAGAGTATTGTCGCCCTCGGTGATATCAGAGGAGGAGAACACGCCTCCCTCACTGATCTCTGTCGGCTTCCGCGAAGGTAGACTGCTCACCGAGGGCGACTCGGCCCACTTGGAGGTACTCGTGTACGACTTCGACACAGACGTGACCAGAGTCACCGCCGACCTGTCCGACCTAGGGCTCGGAGTGGTCGAGCTCTCCGACTCAGGCCTGTTCGGCGATCACACTATCCACGACGATATCTGGACCGCTCAGGTCACTTACGACGGTCTCGAGCATGGGATTTTCGACGTATCTCTGAGCATCGAGGACTTCTGGCTCACCGTCGAGGAGCACGCGCCGATCGAGATCACCAACGCTGCGCCCAGAATGCTCTCGTTGGACTTCTCTCCCGACACCGCCAGACGTGGCCAGATCGTCGACGTGATCGTGGCCGCAGTGGACGGTCATGGCGTCACCTCGGTCGATATTGACCTCTTGAGCGCGGGTGGCGAGCTAAGCCCCCTCTCTGAGTCAAATGGTATTTGGGTGGGCCAGTTCGTCGTGCCTGATGGGATCTCACCAGGCGAGCGCCCCATCCCGGTCAGAATCACCGACGGCGACGGCGAGACCGTGATGGCGATCCACATCCACCCCAACGGCTACCCCGTCGATGCCCCCATGCTGACCATAGAGAACGAGGCTCCATCAATCACTTCAGTCAGCGTTCTCAGGTCCGGAGAGGTGGTTGAGGCAATTCAGATCCCAAGCAGCGGCGATGCCCTGACTCATACCCTCGAAGCGACCATCGAAGACCCGGACGGAATCTCGTCCGCGCAGGCCAAGATAGGCAGACTCGCTCCGATAGGGAGCTCGGATGCGTGGCTACTCATGGTCGATGACGGGACGGGCGGGGACCGAATCGCATACGACGGCGTCTACACAATGCAGTTCGACGCCCGGGCTAGTCTTCCCGAGGGCAACATAACCATACAAGTTCGGGCTACGGACACCTATCTGTCAACCACGCCGAGCATCGAGCAGAGTCATACGCTAGCACTTGAGAAGCTGGGCTCCGGTGGTGGTGGGGGGAGCTGGTTCAGCGAGAACTCGACCACACTGGTCTTCGTTGCCTTGGGCCTCCTACTCGTAGTCGGGGTGACAGCCGTCACCATCTCGCTGAGGAAGTCGGACACCGATTGGTGAGAAACAGCACAGGCACCTCGTATGTCGAGTTGCATGAATCTCATAAGACGCTGCGCAGTCGAGTGGGCGTGCACACGCGCGAGGAGTTGTATATCGCAGGCAACTGGGTCGAGCCTCACGGCGAGGGCACCATCGAAGTAACCAATCCCTCGAACGAGCAGTTGATCGGTTCTGTCCCGGTTGGCTCAGCAGCCGACGTGGACGCTGCGGTGGCCGCAGCTAGCGCGGCTTTCCTGTCATGGTCGCAGACTACCACCGAAGAACGCGCTGAGTATCTGAACAGGCTGTCCTCGGCCATCAAGGAGCGGGCTGAGGACCTGTCACAGCTCATAACGGCCGAGGTCGGCACGCCAATCAACTACTCTAGGATGGCAATGGTCGGCACCCCCAAGGTAGTCTCCCGCTCCTACGCGAAGATCCTTGAGGGCTTTGAGTGGGAGCACGAAGTCCGCAACTCACTGGTTGTCAAGGAGCCGATTGGCGTGGTGGCAATGATTACTCCCTGGAACTTCCCCCTCCACCAGATCATCGGCAAGATCGCACCCGCGATAGCAGCTGGGTGCACGATGGTTGTCAAGCCTTCTAAGGAGGCACCGCTGAACGCCTTCGCGCTGGCGGATATCATCGACGAGATTGGGCTGCCAGCAGGGGTCTTCAACCTCGTATCGGGCCATGGCAGGGAGATCGGCGAGGTCCTGAGCAGCCACCCGGATGTCGACATGGTCAGCTTCACCGGTTCGACCAACGCCGGGGTCAGGGTGAGCGAACTCGCCTCCCCCGGGGTCAAGAGAGTCACCTTAGAGCTCGGCGGCAAGAGCGCCAACATAATTCTCGACGATGCCAATATCGCCAAGGCCTCGGGCTCCGCCATCTACGACTGCTTCAACAACTCCGGCCAGGAGTGCTCTGCTCTGAGCAGGCTACTCGTTCCCGAGTCGAAGCGGGACGAAGTCATCGAGGTGATATCAGCGAAGATGGTCAAGTACTCGGTCGGCGACCCACTCGACGAGTCGATTCGCTGCGGGCCAATGGTTTCGAAGAGGCAGCAGGAGAGCGTGGCCTCGTACATCGCGAGCGGGATTGAGGAGGGTGCCACTCTAGTCGCAGGGGGTGCCGGGATGCCAGAGGGCCTAGACGAAGGGTACTTCGTCAGGCCAACCGTGTTCGCTGACGTGACCACTGAGATGACGATATTCAGGGAGGAGATTTTCGGCCCTGTCCTGTCCATCTCCACCTACTCTACCGAGGAAGAGGCCATCGCCATGGCCAACGACTCCGAGTACGGACTCTCGGGGGGCGTCTGGTCGGGCGACGAGGAGAGGGCCATGCGGGTGGCTCGTCAGATGCGCACGGGGCAGGTCAGCATTAACGGGGGCGCATTCAACGTCTCAGCCCCATTCGGTGGGTACAAACTCTCGGGCAACGGGCGCGAGCTCGGGGTCCACGGCCTTGAGGAATACCTCGAGATCAAGTCGATTCAACGTTGAGGGCCGCTATGAGCAGACCTCGGCTGTTGGTCGTCTCCGGCAGCAGCGGTGTGGGCAAGTCTACGATATCTGCTAGGGCGGCATCCTCCTTGGGATTCTCCAAGGTAGCCTCCACGGACACAATCCGGGAGACTCTGAGGACCCAGTTCGACGCCGAGCAAGAGCCTGCACTCCATCGCTCCTCCTTCGAACCAGCTGGAGGTGGTGCGGTTGAGGACTGGCACGATACTGTCGAAGTCCTATCGGACGCAGTTCAGGCGGTGATTGACAGAGCCGTTTCGAAGCGCTCCGACCTACTCCTAGAAGGCGTTCACATAATACCCTCCAGCTCCGTTCTGGATGGTTGGAGGGAATCCGGGGGAGTTGCCACCGGAGTGTTACTCCACGTCGACGATGAGGATACCCACCGTAGATTCATCAGCACGAGGGAGAGGCACAACGAGAGGGGGTTGGGACACTATCTGGGCAACCTGAATCGCATCAGGGCGATTCAGGATGAGATGATTAGCAATGCCAGCGAATCGGGCTGGCTGGTGCTCGATGCCAGCAGGGCCGACCCCATAGGCGAGATAGCCGATTCTCTGCAGGACTAGAATCCAAGAGTCTCGAGAATCATCTCGGTTCTACTCTCCAGTTCCTCGAGGGACCCGTCGTTGAGTACGACGGCATGAGCCTGCTCGATCAACATCTCGAGACCCCATCCCCACTCACGCTCCTCGCGCTCGACGAATTCCGTCACTCCTCCGTCCTCTCCTCGTCCGCGCTCCTCAAGCCATTCCATCCTCAAGCCTGGCGAGGCCGACATCGCGATTACAGTGACGTCCTCGACATGCTTCCTGAGGTACTCCATTTCCTCTGGCTGCCGCATACCGTCGATTAGTACGTTCGACGCTTCTAATGCGCTCGTCAGGCTAGGAATCAACCTCTCGACGACAATTTCCTCTCCGTGCTCCTCGCGCATCGAGAGTGCAGTCAGGCCCACGTTCTCCGGAGTCTCCGGCAACCCCCTCGATGTCATCTCGGCTCGAACTATGTCGCCCAGTGAGAGGATGCTCATGCCTCTCTCGGAGGCCACTCGCGCTACAACGCCCTTGCCGGCCCCAGGGGGGCCGCACAGCACAAGCACCCGCCCGGCCATAGAATGCCCTATCGTCTCTCGGACATGACGCTTGCTGGGATATTCTACCTGCCAACCCATTCTGCGTCCTTGCGTTCAAGGAAGGCCGAGACTCCAATCTCCTTGTCCTCGGTGTCGAACAGGGCCACGAACTCCGAGCGCTCGGCGAGCACCCCCTCGGTGAATGGCAGGTCCAGAGCAGCGCGAACCACCCGCTTCGCCACTCTGACCGTGTAAGGCGACTTCCTCGCTATGTTCTCGGCGAGCTCGAGCGCCCCCCTCTCCAGATCCTCGGGCTCGACGACCTTGTTGACTAGACCGATTCTGAGTGCCTCATCGGCCCCCACCATCTCACCGGTTAGGGTCATCTCCATCGCCTTGCCGTATCCCAGCAACCTACACAGACGCTGGGTTCCTCCTCCACCTGGAATCAGTCCGAGGTTAATCTCCGGCTGCCCGAACTTGGCTCTGGTAGAAGCGACCCGCAGGTCGCAGGCCAGCGCAAGCTCAGTCCCACCGCCAAGAGCGAAACCATCGACCATCGCTATGGTCGGCTTGGAGAGGTCCCACACCGCCTCCCAAGCGTTGTTTCCGAAGAACTCGCGAACGTCGTCGGAATTCTTTCCTGCAAACTCAGAGATGTCGGCACCCGCGGCGAAGGCCGCTGGCTTGGGTTTCGCGCCATCCTCAGGTACTGGCGCCGCGGCACCGCGGATGACGATGGCCCTGACGGAGTCGTCGGACTCGACCCTGACGCACTGCTCCTTGATGGCTGCGTGCGAGTCCCGATTCAGGGCGTTGAGCTTCTCCGGACGATTCAGCGTCCAGACGGCAACAACCCCTCCTGGGGGGCTGCAGCCTTCGACAGGAACGTCCTCTGCAATCAGAACCTCGCTCACAGGACACCCACAGCACCCTCGTGCTTGAACATTCAGTTAGGCGGCCACTACTCGTCCTTGGTGACTGGCGGTGGCATCGGCGGCATGCCCGGTGGAGGCGGCAGCGGCGGCATCCCAGGAGGGGATGGCATGTCATCTAGAGAAGGAATTTGC
The DNA here is from genome assembly GCA_030748335.1 of Candidatus Thalassarchaeum sp. Lineage (GTDB taxonomy): Archaea > Thermoplasmatota > Poseidoniia > Poseidoniales > Thalassarchaeaceae > Thalassarchaeum. Next base: position 14,503 of record JASMMD010000003.1, read on the forward strand.
ACCTCCGGAGGTTCCCCCGCGGCTTTCGGAGACTCCTCCTTCGCCGGCATTTCTAGGGGAATTCTGACCTTCAGGATGCGTCCGTCGTCAATCCTGACGTAGGATACTCCCTGCGGTTTGCTGTGATCTGCCTCTTCGGGCTCCTCGAGGACAGTAAGCCCGTGGTTCGGGTCCTTGAGCAGCGTAGCAAGGTCCTCTCCATCCTCAACAGCCGACCAAGCCCTCGCCTTCGAAGCCCTCCTCTCCGCTAGTTCCATGCGGCGTTTCCTGACCAGTTGCGAGCGTATCTCGGCTCGCTTGACCCTGCGATCGCTGACGAATGCCTCGACCTCCGCCATCTCTCCCGACTGGGCGTCGGACTGTGCGACATACCTCGATGCAACCACCGTGCCATCACCCGGAATAGGGGGCATCGGAGACACAGGCCCATCACTGCCCTCCGCCGCTGAAATCGGAGGCGGCACAGGAATAGGTGGAGGCATCTCCTTGGAGGGCTGTTGAGCCGCTTTGCCTCTGCTGCGCTGAATCTTCTCCTCGCGACGCTCACTCGCTCCCTCAAGTTCCAGAACCGGCTCTGGAAGGTTGAACTCGGCCGTGGGCTCCTCCACCACCACGGCCTTGGACTTAGGCGGTTTGGGCACTGGGGAACGCCCTGAGAACATCAGGATGGACACTAGGGCGAGCAGTATCGTGCCACCTGCGATTCTAGTAATCATGCTCGCCTCGCCCTGTAGGACCAGAAACAGCGGAATTCCTATCAGAACCGCCGCCCAGAGGACCAAACGAGTCAGTGAGACCATGCCTACCGGTCTGTCACGGAGAGCGCCCCGCCTTCACCTTGACGGGGACCCGAGGAGCTCCGCGAGACGGTTCATCGCCTTCGCTCTGTGCGTGATTCGGCTGCTTTTCCCATCTCCCCACTCCCCGAAGGTACGTCCATCGCCGTCATCAGGGACAAAGATGGGGTCATAGCCGAAACCCTCGTCCCCCCTCGCCTTATCTGAGATTCTACCTCTGCATACGCCCGTCCCGACCCACATCCCGAACCCGTCGGAGACGATGGCGACGGCTCGGTACTCAGCACCTCTCTGACGACCGTCGGAAAGCATGCTCAGGACTCCATCGAGTCCGATATCCCTCTCGACGTCAGAGGACTCCGCCCCGGGCCAGTCATCGAATGCATCTAGGAAGATTCCGGAATCTTCTACCATGATTGCCGACCCCTCTAGCCCCGTGCCTCGAATGAGTCCTAGGGCCTGCTGGATCTTGGCCACGGCCACTGCTTCGAGGCCGAGCTCTTTCGGCTCGTCGAAGTCGGGCGACTCGCCATCTAGCAGTAGTTGCTCGACCCGGTGACCGGATAGGCCGAGCACCGAGGATGCCTCCTCGACCTTGTTGGAATTGCTGGTCGCGAAAAGTATCCTCATCGCATCGCCTATCCGTGATACCTGACCCTGCCTCTGATGTCTTCGAACCTCGAGACCACTTCCTTGGCCCTGAATTCCGCATCGCCGCGTTCGAGATAGCCCTCCAGCATCGCCTCGACAGCGCCGCCTATCTCCGAGTGACTGGCCGTGAGGCACTCGTTGAGAACCTGCAGGTCCAGACCCATGTGCTCGAGTTCGGGGGAGATCCTAGCCAGACCGAAGTCGATCATACTCAGACCCCCCGAGCCATCGACGAGGATGTTGTGCGTGGTCATGTCTCCATGCGAGAACCCAGCCTCGTGCAGGCGCCTGATCAGCGCCCCTACCGACCTCACCTCGTCGAGTCCGGCCGAGCCGTCTCTGAGTGCATCGCAGAGGGGCCTGCCGCTCAAGCGTGACAGGACCATCCAGCCCGCCTCGACGTTAAGATCGTGCAGCGAGGGCGAGGGGAAACTCATGTGTTGCAGCCTACCGAGTACTCTAGCCTCCACGGATATCCGCTGACGGGTCAACATACGGTCCAGATCGGGGTGCCTGTAGCCGCGTGGTCTGCGCAATTTCAGGACTGCGGGCTTACCCATCCAAGTACCAGAAGTCACCGTGGCCTCGGCACCTTCGTGAAGCACCTCGGAGGGCGCCCAGGCCGGTATCGCGCCGGTGGCCATGCAACTCCGATGAGAGATGCCTTCAAAGCGGTTGCACATAACGAAGGTCTGAGACATGACGATTGAGCTTCCGTCCGCCCCGATGCCGCGTGGTAGCCTGATTCCCGGCTCTTACTCGGATTTCGAAATTGAGATCGAGGCAAGGCGTCTTCAGGGTGCTATAAAACAGCCCGTGAGATGGAGTCTGGACACCTGTAGGGCAATTGCTCCACTCACGCTCGAGATTAACGATTTGAAGCAGGAGAAGGACGTCTTCCTAATCGCCCACTCATACCAGACACCGGACATCACCTACGGGGTCGCCGACTCTGTTGCAGACAGCTACGCGCTCTCCAAGGACGCTCGGGACGCGCCGCAGCAGACCATCCTGTTCTCCAGCGTCCGCTTCATGGCGGAGACCGCCAAAATAGTCAGCCCTCACAAGCTCGTCCTCCACCCGTCCCCCGATGCGGGTTGCTCCCTCAGCGACGGGATTACCGCTCAGGACGTGCGCGATCTGAGGGAGAAGTATCCGGGAGCCCCTGTCGTTTGCTACATCAATACCAGCGCCGAGGTCAAGGCCGAGTGCGACGTCTGCGTTACCAGCAGCAACTACATGAGAATCTGCGAGATGCTTCCTGGGGACAGGTTGATCTTCGTTCCTGACCGCTTCATGGGCAAGCACCTGCAGAACCACCTAGCAGGCAAGAAGGAAATTATCGTCTTCGATGGGGAGTGCGAGGTGCACGCGGCTTTCACCGGTGACAAGATCCGCAACTGGAGGAAGCGCACGGCCTCGGTGGGAATCGATCTGAGGGTGCTCAGTCACCCCGAGTGCGATGCCGACGTCATCGAGGAGAGTGACTTCGTCGGTAGCAGTGAGGTGCTGATGAACGAGGCCCTACGCCTCTCCTCGAAGGGCAAGAAGGACCTGATGCTGATTACTGAGTGCGGCACCGTCGACAGGGTGATTGCTGAATCCGACAACGATCTGAACCTCATTGGGGCCTGTGTGATGTGCCCCCACATGAAGAAGACGCAGTTGGAGGACATCCTGCAGGCGCTGAGGAAACCCCTCCCGGAACAGGTCATCGAACTGGATGCGGATGTCATTGAGAGGGCGGGCCAATGCCTAGACGAGATGTTCAGGCTGACCGAGCAGTCAGCCGCGACGCTCTGATGCGGCTTGGTACGCCCACAGAAACAGCAGAGGAATCAGCATCAGGATGGCAGCCTGCAGGATGACCGATGAGTACGGCTGGAAAGTCTCACCCGAGTAGACTTTCAGAGAAGGTATCCCGTCCGAATCGACCTCGACCCATGCCACGTCCTCCAGCAGCACTTGAGGGTCCATCTGATCGACGTCATCATCGTGGGTTATCGCCAGAGTGGTGTTAGCATCTATGTCATGCAGGTAGACGTCGTTGACGGTGGCGACTTCCTCTGGTTCGAGAGAAGGGTCCCAGAAAGGAATCTGCAGGAATGCTACCCGCCCGTGTGCCACGCTGGGGGATGATGACTGCCAGATCGGGTCAGAGAGGACCGACTGCTCACCGGTCAGTATGTTCACCAGCACAGTTCTGTTGACCGGTCCGACGTCGACCACCGCTACCACCCAAGAGTCGTCCATATCGATGTCAATGACCTCGGCCTCGCTGTAGTCCACAGCGATTCCCGAGATCTCCTCGAGGTACGCATCCTCGTCCTCAGAGGCAGTCACATCTAGGATTAGGCCAATCGAGATGCTGCCTGAGATCGAAGTCACGTTGACGGTGGGAGACTGGGATTCCGCGTCGGCCCAGGCCAGAAGCTGCCCGGACGCGGCCATGACGGAGAAGCCCCCTTCTGCGCCCTCGAAGTCCACAGGTGCCTGCTCGTCATCCATGACCTCCAGACGGTCCTCGTACACCTTCACGAGCAGGGGCTGCCCCGCTTCCGACTCGGCTATGGCCACATCGAGCAGCGCCTCGCCCTCCTGCAGGCTGAATTTCGGCGTGAACTCCGTGTCGTCTGACCCGAGTTCGTAGTAGTCAAGCCTGCTTAAGTCGTGGAGGACCAGCGATGAGCCTGATATCGCCACAGAAGGTGAGGAGGCCCAGAACTCGCCCGAGATCATACTCCCCTTCTCATCGCTGACGTTCCAGACGCTAATCGAGACGCTGAAGGTCTCAGGGTCCTCCTCAACCGAGACCAGCCAGCCGTCAGAACCAGCAGCCGAGGTGGGCCACTCGACGCCCTCGACGGGAAAGTCCTGGTGCGTCGCGTCCCAGAGCAGAACCAGCCCGGTGGAGAGCAGCAGCGCCGCGATGATCGCGCTGGTTTGCTTCCTACTGGGTTCTCGAAGCGGCGCAAATGCGGAGATGATGCTGCCGAACGTGCCTCGAATGGACTTGCTCGGATCGGCGATGGCGCGGGCCAGCCTGCGACTGAACAGGCGCTCGTCCGCGAAGTTCCAAACAGGTTGGTTCGTCTTTGAGGTCAATTGGACTGCTATGATTCCGACCGCCATCCCCCCGATGATGTCGACCATCCAGTGGATTCCGAGGTAGATGATGGCAAAGGCGGTCAGGACAATGAAACCCATCAAGAAGCCGCGATATCTCTCCCACCTGCCGTCGTCATCCCACCTGTGCATGGTAAGCCAGATAGCGAATGGCAGTCCTATGTGCAGGCTCGGCATGCCGTTTGAGAACGGGTCTATGCGAGTGAACCAGTTGTTAATCTCGGGAGTAAGGTCGTAGGCTATTGCCTGCATCGCTGGGATATGGTTCCCTGTAACTCCGACATTGAAGAACAGGTAGAACGGGATGGCAATGACGTATACCCAGAACATGGACAACGAGACCCTGTCGGCCATGTACCGGTCATCGAAGTATATCGGGTACAGGAAGGAGGCGAAGGTGGCAGTCATGAAGCCCATGACGTAGAAGTGGGTGAGCGCTTCGTCGAGCAGGACGTTGCGAAGCCCCTGCTGAATCCACAGTACTATGTCGCCTTCTATGGCGTAGACGTAGGGGGTCATGTCCAACTGGGTGTTTGCCATGAGGACCCTGTCTATGCCATCTAACAAGTCCTTCCACAAGTATACCGAGAAGACGACGATCATATGCGCCCAGTAACGCCTGAACATGTCGATGAAACCCTCAAGGCTGAGTTTCGCGTACTTTGGCTTGAACAGTGGCATCATCACAATGCTGAGTATGATAGCACCCGTGACCCAGGTGATGTAGATGCCAGTGCCCGCAGCCATGTCTCATCCTACGGGGGTCGCGAGTTCGCCATCAATTCGACCCCTATGTGGGGCCTCGTTCAAGTAATACGCACCTGTGAATCCGAACCCTCGTCCAAGGTGGCTAGGACGTTGTCGACTATCGAGTCGAATGAGTCAGCAGTCTCACCATCGGGCTCCGCGACGATTCGATGCACACCGTCATCGCCCCCCCTGACTATGCCCGGGTCGAACGGTAGCGAACCGAGGAAGGGAACATCGAGTTCCGCTGCGGCGGAGGCACCTCCTCCTGACTTGAAGACGTCCAGCGTCAGCGACCAGTTCCCCGCCTCGTCCGCCATTGCCTGCAGTGGTACCCCCCCTGGACCCATGACAGATACCTCAGATCCGGGTTCGGCAGTGCCTCGGATGGTGTAACCGCTCATGTTCTCGACCACGCCAAGCACCGGGACTGAGAGAGTCTTGGCGAAGTTGATTGACTTGCGACTGTCAAGCAGCGCTACCTCTTGGGGGGTAGTCACGATTACCACGCCATCGATTCCCGGCAGGTTCTGACTGACTGTCAACGGCTCGTCACTGGTTCCCGGCGGGAAGTCGATGATGAGCGCATCCAATTCGCCCCATGCTACGTCTCCGATGAACTGCTGGATGGCCCCGAGCTTGATTGGACCTCTCCAGATGACGGGCTTGTCAGGATCCTCCAGAAGGAAGGCCATCGATATCACCTTCAACCCGTGAGGGCCGGTGGCAGGGTGAATCTGACCGTCTTCGACATTCAGTTCAGCTGCCTCTATTCCAAGCATCTTCGGCACATTCGGTCCAGTGATGTCTATGTCCATCAGTCCGACCTTCATGCCCCTGCGCGCGAGGCAAAGCGCCAGTCCAGTGGCGACGGTGGACTTTCCGACCCCGCCCTTCCCGGACAGGACCATCACCTTGCGCTTGATGTCCTCGTCCAGCTTTGTCATCCGCAGTTTGCGCTGCATCTGCTGGTAGGCCTGCTCCATCTGTGCCTTCTGCTCCGGAGAAGCACCCTCCTCCTCGGGCTTGTCGACCACACCTCCCGTGTGGTGGCTGATTGGTGAATCCGCCATGCTTCTCTCGCGGCATGAGGCGTACTTGAATCCTGTTCAGGCCCCCTCACGTAACTTACTGCGAATATTGTGGTTTAGTTCATTAAACCCGGACGGCACACGCATTCCATGCGCCTGCTTTTCGTCTGCGTCGGCAACACCTGCCGCAGCCAGATGGCCGAGTCGGTCGCTAAGAGTATGGGGCACGAGGCCGAATCGGCCGGGACGAGCCCGGGTTTCGAAGTGGCTCGGGATGCGATTAGGGTGACGGGGGAGATTGGCATAGACATGAGCGGCCAGTACCCCAAATCGGTGGACGATGTCGACGCCTCAGGCTTCGACCGAATAATCAGCATGGGCTGCGGCGTGGAGTGTCCGGCCTTGCCCATAGACGATGATTGGGGCCTTGAGGACCCGGTGGGTCGGGGCGAGGATTTCTACAGGAGCACGCTTGAGGAAATCAAGCAGCGCCTATTGACTCTACAATAAGCAAACCGACGCTTAGAAAAGCGATTCACGCCTCCCCGATTCCGCACGAGTGTAGTGTAGTGGTTATCACCGGGCGTTGCCAACGCCTGAACCCGGGTTCAAATCCCGGCACTCGTACCAATCTGCTGCGTCCCCCCCCTCCTTCATGCCATGGAGATGGCTTCGACAGATTCAATATGTGAGGCCCGTGACTACGCTCCATGAAGGAATTCAGAATCAACATGAGTGACGAACCCGGCTCCCTAGCAGAGCACTGCGAGGCCATAGCTTCCGGAGACGTGAACATACTGGCCATCGTTGCCATAGCGGGCGACTCCGCATCTGCCGCGATACTTACTGACAACGCAGATGCCACCATCTCAGCGCTAGATAGGATGGGTGCCGATTACTCGGTGTCCGAACTCAAGTCGGCCAAGATGGAGCACAAGCCCGGCTCATTGGCCGCCTTCACGAGGGGAATGGCAAACTCGGGAGTGAATCTCAGATCGCTGTACGTCATGTCGATGGACGGCGAAAGCGCAACTATCGGTTACACTACCGAGTGATACGAGCGGACATGGTCTAGTGGTTATGACAGCAGGTTCCCAACCTGCTAACCCGGGTTCAACTCCCGGTGTCCGCACCAATCGCTCGAAGACCAATCAGCAACGCTAATCCGCAAATCGGAATTCGCACGGCCACAGGGCCCGTGGGTTAGCTTGGCCTATACTTGGCGCTTCGGGGGCGTTAGACCCCAGTTCAAATCTGGGCGGGCCCACCACTAGTAGTGACCTATGGTCGTGAGGCAACGCTCGATCAGACTCGCCACCTCGCTGATCAACGGATCCTCCTCCTCGGCGAACCTGAGCGTCGCGGCCCCGTGCCTCCTAGGGGCGAGGCCGTCAGGCAGTGTGTGAGGGTGATAGTAGAGCGGCAGCAGGTAAAGCCCGACGTGGCGGAGTTGAATCCTGACTGTGGCGAATGGCCTGCCCGCCTCGGTCTCGATTCGCAGGTCTCCAGGCTCGTCCACGATGACCGGTAGCCCTGCACAGCCCTCCCGGACGATATCGGCCAACCTAGCCCAGAGGAACAGGTAATCAGGATTCTTCATCGCTCGACCTTCTCGCCACTGGTCCAGTCATAGATTCCCTTACCGGTCTTCTTGCCTAGATCGCCAGCCCCAACCAACCGGTCAAGCATGGGGTGCGGACGGTAACTCTCGTCATCGAAGGCCTCGGCCAGATTGTTGAGTATGTCACGTCGTACGTCCAGACCGACTAGGTCACTGAGTTCCAGAGGTCCCATTGGATGCCTGTAGCCAAGACGCATCGCAGTATCTATGTCGCTGGCCGAGGCGACTCCCTCAGCTAACATCCGTATCGCCTCGTTGCCGAGCACCACGCCGAGCCTGCTGGTGGCGAACCCAGGGACATCGCGAACCAGTATGGTCTCCTTTCCCATCGCAGAACCGATCGACTGCGCGGCTGCAATGGTCGCATCCGAGCATGAATCATGGCGGACTAACTCAAGCAGACTCATTAGTGGGACCGGATTGAAGAAGTGCATACCGATAACACGCTCTGCACAATCGGTCGCATCAGCAATCTCTCCTATGGGTAAGCCGGAGGTGTTGGTCGCAAGCACTGCGTGAGCGGGAGACAGTGTCTCCAACTCACGGAAGAGATCCTGCTTGAGATCCATGTTCTCAGGCACGGCCTCGATGACCAGATCCGCACCAGATACGGCCTCGGCCATGTTCTCACAGGCACTCAGATTGATCGACCACTCCGACTTCTGCTGCTCGGTTGTCTTCCCACGAGCAATCCCCTTGTCCCAGAAGGCGTGAATAGAATCCATCCCCTTCTGCAGACCCTCTGGGAATGCGTCGTAGAGCCGGGTGTTCCAACCGGTCTGGGCACTGACCTGCGCAATTCCAGCGCCCATCGTCCCGGCGCCGATGACGGCGACGGTACTGACATCCATTGAATCACTCCCGGCCGTATGCTGCAAGCGCGGCTTGGAACAGCCGCTGCCGTGGCACATCGTGCTCTATGAAGCAGGTGAAAGGAGCTACATCCTTGAGCAGCTCGATTGCACTGACGTAGGCTCCGTAAACGAACGGGTCAGCTGATTCGGTGTAAGGTATTTCGATACCAAGTTTGGCTAGCCCCCTCCGGGTGTCTTCATCCCATATGGCATAGGTATGGTTGGTGAAGTGCAGGTATGCGGAGAGCCTGCGAAGGTCCGACCTAGCCTTTTCGGTAAAACTCTCGAGCAGGAGAGTGTCGGGATACCTGATGGCGTACAGCGCCAGCATCACCTCTCTCTGAGTCTCCTCGCGCCAGTCTCTCTCGTCCAGCCCCATCCAGGCGTCGATCATGTCCAGCATCTCAGGAGTGTATGGTTTGCGAACCCGATACAGCAGTTCCTCGTAACCCTCGGCATTCCCCTGCTCGGAGTGGTGGTACTGGTGGAAGTAGTCAGTCAGCATATCGAAGAACGGAGCGCATCGCTCCTTGTCAAACGATGACAGAGCCACATGCTGCATGCGGAAGCCCCCAGGCTCAGTCGCCCTTCCACTCGCGGTACTGTATCCACTCTTCCTTCATGTACTCGTTGATCAGCTTCTCCTCGTCCTCCTCAGTGGGTAGGACGGCCGAGAGGTACTCATCCCAAGCAACATCATCGCCCTCGAAGTCCTCGCCATGTACTGTGTAGCGCTTACCGGCGTACTTGCCGATTCCGCGCTTGAACTTGTCAGATGGGATGTAGAGCTCCGGCTCGCCCTCCTTGCGGACCTTGCTGATTCTGCGCATCTCGTCGCGCAACTCCTGGAAATACAATTCTCTGCTGGCTTCGTTCAGATGCTCTCTGTCTGCGGGCTCCTGCGCCTCTCGTTCGTCGTATCTGCCCTTGACTCCGTAGACATATGCCCACTGTGCACTAGTAGAGTCGTCCGTACCGAACAGATCCAGGCCTGTACTAACCCACTTGTTGAGGTACTTCTGAAGCAACGCGCAGGGGATTACGCCCTGTTTCACTATCCGTCGCAGGCCATTGGCTCCAGTTCCGAGATGGAAAGACTCCTCTTTGAGCATCGGACCCATGCTAGCGGCTAGTGGCTTGAAAGACGAGGTGCTAAGCATCTTGAGTTGATATTTGCCATCACGGTCGATGAAGTGGGTGAAGCAGAAGAAGTCAAGCCAGTGGTCGATTGGTGCGTTGAAAGAGCCCAGAATCCTAGTGCCCTCCTGAGCGTTCCTCTCGAGTAGCTTGGCTGCCTCGCGCATACCCTGCTCACCAAAGAATGTGCAAAGAAGATAGGCCATCTGCCAGCCGTGCCGCTGCTCTTCACACATGATTCGCAGAGCCGATTTACGGTCGTACTCGGTCGGCGCCGAGGCCAGCAGATGATTCTGTTGCTCAACTGATGCGAACTCTGTGTCGCCTTGGACACTCACCATGTTGATGATGGCGTCTCGAATGGTCTGCTGGGGGATTTGCATCCTACGATTCCACTTCGGTTTGCCTTCGAAGTCGCCGAACTCGATTTGGTTACCAGCAGTGTCCCAGTCGAACTTGATGTCGAAGCGGTAGTCACCGAGCCACGAAGGATCGAAGCCTATTCTGGTCTGCCACTCATTGAAGTCGTCAATCCATCCCTCAAAGTTCTGAGTGTAGTCAGCGACCACTTCAGTATCCGCCATAATCTCCCGACTCCCTTTTCGCTTTTGAAGTAATATCCGAACGTACAAATCAATCCTTGGGGCTCTTTCTCCGGACCGAGTCGGAGAATTCTTCGATTATCCTGTGCTCGATGAGTTGAATCATCTCGCAGAGTGTCGATTTGGAGACGTCTACCTTACTTGCCAAATTAGTCAAGGTAATCCTCCTCGGAGTGTCGTAGTACCCGTGCCTCACTGCGAGATCGAAGACTTCTCTCTGTCGCACAGTGAGCAATCTCGACTCCCCTACCTTCGATAGTGAGTGAATCTTGTGATGCAATCCTAACTTATTCAGCCCCTCCACCAGATTCTTCATGTGCATGTTGTCAGTGACGAATTCCCAATCTACCCAGCCGTCCCTGACTTCGAATGGGGTGTGGGGTAGCACCTCAGCCTCGATCAGAGGCCGCAGGAACCCGCCCCCCCCTTTCATGATGGTGATGTTGATTTCGACCGAGTCGGCGTGTTCATCGAAGAATAAGACAGCCTCGACCCCTGGGTGTGAAGACAGTTCATCCTTGAACTTCTGCAGTCCGTACCCGCTGGCCCTCCCTCGAGCCGAGCCACGGCCCTTGGATAGGGCCATGTGCTCTTCTATTCGCAAAATGATATGGTGGTTGGACCTCGAAACATCACCGGCCCAGTGACCGTCCGGCAGACGTATCGATATGTACAGATGCTGCATCGCCACCCCTGCTCCTCTCAAGGCTCCTTCTTTATTCATCTTCGTCACTCACCTCTGTCCTCGCACCACCATGCGGGATGATGTGGACTATGATTAATGAGGCCGCAAGACCGAGCAGGAACGGGGGCATCAAACTGGGCTCCCCCGCTCCAGGGGAATCGTCACTGGGTGGCCCCTTCATCAATCCGGTGAGCACCGACCACGCGTCGTCGGAATCAGCGGTACCATCTCCATCTACGGTGTTCGCATACACGCGGTAACTGATGTCGCGGGCGTATGAGGATGGCGCAGTCCAGATGACAGTCCACGTCCTGTCCATATTGCCCGACTCTGTATGGGTGGCCTCACCGTCCACCACATGCACCGCATCGTCGAGTACAGACAGGCTTCCGGCATCCACATGCAGGTTGAATCCCCCCAAGGCGCTGCCGTCCTCACTGACCGAGCTCAGGGCGGTGATTGAGATCTCGTACTTGACAGAGGCTTCCCACTTCTCTGGGAATCCTGTGACTTCTATGCTCACGCTGTCGCTAGCTATCCCTCCACCATGGCACAAGCAGCCGTGCTCCACCGCTTCTCCAGTGATGCCAATGGGATAGGACATTGTGGTGGGGGCCAAGACGGTGAAAATAATGAAGAAAAAGCATGCCAGCCATCTAGAGACACAAGGTCCCTTATTTTCCATCTAGACCCCCGAACATGGGTGGTATACCGAAGTCAATCACACTCGTCCCGAACATGTTCGGTTCATTCTGTTAGTGTGTCTACCATCACTCAGTCATCTCAGGAAGCACATCGAAGTCGTGCTTAGGAGGTGGGGAGGAGGTGGACCATTCGAAAGTGGTAGCGTTCCAAGGGTTGTCACCTGCCTCATCGCCTGATTTCATGCTACGGATGAAGTTCCAGAAGAATATCAGCTGGGCTACGAATACCACCAACGAGCCGATTGTGGAGAACATCTGCTCGGTTGCCCAGCCAGTGCTTTCTTCGTAGACATAGATCCTGCGGGGCATGTCCCACATCCCGAAGAGTGGGATGAAAGTTAGATTGATTCCGAGGAAAGTCAGCCAGAAATGCCACCAACCAAGGGTCTGGTCCAGCATCCGGCCGAACATCTTTGGGTACCAGTAGTAGATTCCGCCGAGAGTCATAACCGCAACAGAACCTAGGGTGTAGTGGAAGTGAGCCACAAGGTAGTAGGTTCCTCTGAGTTGAACGTCCATCGCTAAGCTGGAGAGGTAAACTCCGGTAATTCCGCCAATTAGGAAGATACCAATTGCCCCCATAACAAACGCTAGAGGAAGTTTGGTGAAGTCAGGTTTTGATTTGTAGAAAGTACCCAATAAACTCAGGTATATTAGCCCGAAAGGCACAGAGATGAGTTCGGTTCCAATACTTTCGATTTTCCTGAAGGTTGGATCTATTCCAGTGAGGAACATGTGATGGGCCCAGACGAGTACGCTGAGAACAGTTGCCACAGTCAAGGCCCAGAGGATTATTCGCCGGCCATACAGATGCCGTCGTACAAACGTCGGAACAATCTCCATTGCCATGCCTAGTCCAGGTAGTAGCACGACGTAGACCTCAGGGTGTCCAAAGAACCAGAAGATGTGTAGCCACCAAGTAGTACCATCAATGGAAGGATCGAAGAACATCGTACCGAAAACCCGGTCACCGACCAGCATCAACACCGCGCCTAGGAGTGCTGGGAATATCACCAACATCAGAATTACAGTAAATAGCATTGTCCAAGTGTACATCGGCATTTGCATCAATCCCATACTGGGGATACGGTGTCTGAGAATTGTGACTAGGAAGTTGATGGTCGAAGCAGTAACGGATAGGATTAGCAGGACCAGACCCGCTCCAGCGAGAGACACCCCCGCACCAGGAGTGTACTCGATGCTAGTCAATGGCGAGTAGAAGGTCCATCCCACATTCGCAGCACCACCAAAGAAGAAGCCCGAGGCTGCAGTCAGTCCGCCTAGCACATAGGCCCAGAACGAGAATGCGTTCAGCCTTGGGAAAGCCATGTCCCTAGCCCCAATTTGCAAGGGGACCATGTAGTTCGCGAATGCGAACGCCATCGGAGAGACGGCGAAGAGCACCATTACAGCACCGTGCATGGTGACTGCTTCGTTGAACAATCCCCCTGTCATGAAGTCGTTATTCGGCACCACTAGTTGCAGGCGAATAAGTATGGATAGTGCTAGGCCTATCACGGTGAAAATAATCGATGCCCACAGGTAAAGCAATCCGATGTCCTTGTGGTTAGTCGTGCTCAGCCAGTGGATGAGTTCGGCCTTGCCGAAGTTCTCCTTGCGCCACAACACGATGACGATGTGCAGTATGATTACCAGCAGCGCGCCTACAATAATCAACCAGGCTGGCTCGTATATGTCGATGAGCGATCCAGAGCCAGCGTTCACTCCCGCGACTTTGAACTCGAGAATGTTCCAGTGGTCTTCCGAGTTCGCTGTGGAATCACCATTCACCGAGTTCACCAGGAGGACGAACTCAGCGACAACGTTGTCGGAGCTGGGTGTGACCCACTCGATTTGCCAAGCACGCTGGTCATTGCCCTCTTCGGTGTGTGTGGCAGAACTTTCCATAATCTGAACCGATTCGTCGACGGCGACCAGACTGCCTCGGTCGACCTTCAGGTTGAAGCCGCCAAGATTCTCTCCGCCAGCATCAGGCCCGCCAGTGAACGAGATGTCCAAGATATAGGCCTCCCCAGCGACAAAGGTCTCCGGCAGACCTTCAATTGATGGAATCACGCTTTCATCTGCCACAGAGCTGTGGCAGCTACATCCGTTGTTGATGCTTGCACCGTTAATCCCCGACGGCAGAGCGCCTAACTGCGGAGTCAGGGCCAACAACAGCGATAGAGCCAGCAGGGCACCGAGGTAGCGCTTCTGTCGCATTGGGAGCATCAGGCAACACCTCCAGAATACCACATATCGAAGTCATCCTTCTCCATCACTTCTAACACACCTATCATGATGGTGTGTTCGTCACCACATAATTCGAAACACCTGACTGGGTATGTTCCAGTCTCCTCAGCCTGAATCCAACCGGTGTTCACACGCCCCGGTATCGCATCCACCTTGATTCGGTGTTCGGGCAGGGCATAGGAGTGGAAGACGTCACCACTCGTCACCTCGAAGACGACGGGCACATCCACCGGCACACGCAAAGGCTCTCCTGATGCGCTGGTGTAGGATATTCCATTGGGATACTGGTAGTCCCAGTAGTACTGATATCCCGTGATTTCGACAGTGAACGAGTCATCGGTAGTGTGCTCTTCGTGCTTCTCAAAGAAATCGATGGAATCGAATGTGACGTCGGAGAGCACTAATAGGAACAGGGCGATGACAATAGTAATGCCCCACGCGACCCTATTGTCTCCCCTCTCTTCCGGTCTCTGACCGATTCTCATGTCATCACCCGATCCGTCAGATTCGGTTGTCAGCAGCCACAGGAAGTAGATGTACACCCCCATGCCTATCACAGTGCCTAGGCCCCAGTAAAGAGTGAACAACTCGTCATACACCTCAGCATGGGCACCCGTGCCCCCAAGTCCCTGAAACCAGTTGAAGATGGAAGCGAAGGTCAGTGCTAGGATGACGATGCTGGCGGAAATAATGCCAAATGTTCTCCTATCCATCAAATCACCTCCAGATAGACGACGAGGAAGAGGACGATCCAAACGGCATCGACGAAGTGCCAGTACATCGTGACAGCGCGGTAACCGTCGTGCCTGTCTGTAGACATGTGCCCGTTACGCATCAGCACTGCTACCACGATGAACACCAGCAGCCCGACCAGGACGTGCAGTCCATGCAGCCCTGTCAGTGAGAAGAAGGCGGTGCCGTAGGGATGATCGCCCCACAGGAACCCGGCATTGGAGTACTCGTACATCTGGATTGCCAAGAAGGCCAAGCCCAATGCTATAGCCGCATAGAGCGACTTGCCCGCCTCTTGCAGACGCCCTTCGCTGTGAAAACCGGCTGAGTAGTGCGCGAGCACGCCCGAGGATAGCAGCAGGACGGTGTTCAGGCCGACCAGAGCTATGTCGTGCTCCACCCCGGTCGCTGGCCATGAGCCCCCCACCGCATTTTCCCAACTCAATGTGTGCCAGCGGGCCCAGAACCAGTACGCGAAGAACGAGGCGAATATTATGCACTCGGTTATGATAATCCACACCATCGCCCATGAGGCGTCCCCCCAATCCCCTGCCGAGGACCGAGTGGGTCGGTAAGGCCAGAGGTCGACTTCTTCTCTCATCCAGTTAGATATCGAGAGCACGAGGAGTGGTATCCCGAGGACAGCGAGGGGCCATATCAGCAGTCCACCGAGACACAGCGTCACGGAGAGAGCGAGCATGATTGGAGCGAGACTGGAATGAACTTCTCCCTCTCCGTCTTTCTCAACATACTCAGACACAATGTTCTCTACTTCACTAGCGGACATGACCTCACCGCTTGTGGCCTAGATACACGGAGCATTACTGAGTCGCCTTACAAGTTCGGTGATGCCATTAACACCGAACCGGTTCGGTGAGAATAGCAACTCCTTCCTCCCTATCCGCGACCCGTGGAGGAACCATCAGGCCAGGAAACGCCCCGCCGACTCCTAATCTTTCCAGTGCTCTTGGCATTGCTTCTGGCGGTCTCGCCGATTCTTCTGTTCGGAGACGATGCGGACAGCGGGGCGGTCTTGAGAGAGGATCTATCCGAGGCGCAGTTAGAGACTCTAGCGGGACTCGACTTCGCGAGGACGCCTGCAGATGTGAGGGGAGGTATGACCGCATTGAACCAGGCTTTCCTTCTGGATTCTGGCTCACTGATTGTGGCGGGGACGTGGGAAGGTTCACTGGAGCTTGGAAATTGGTCCGATGAGTCCGTTGGCGGTAGGGATCTCTTCGTAGCTGAGTTGACTGCTGATGGAGATTGGTCCTCAGCCCATTTCGCTGGCTCTTCAGGCGAGGATTCTATCGCGTTACTCTCGATATCAGGAGATAGACTGTCCGTATGGGGTCGGGTGAACGGCGAAGCACGATTCGCCTCTGAGATTCTTGACCATCACACTGGATGGTCGCCGACAGCCTTCGAGGCACATCTCTACATTGACGAGGGTTGGCAGAGAGTCTGGCAGATAGACGATGAACTGCTGCCCGTTTCCTCAACCAGCCTGTGGTGCGGCTTCGCGTGATTCACATCTGCTCGAAAATCTGTTGCATCCCAACTATCAGATTCATAGTCTCCTCGAGACAACCCGTCTGAGTCACCCGGCCAATGATTTCGCCGTCCGCGTTTACCACGTATAGCCGACGAATCTCCTCCATCAACAGCATTTTCAGGACCGAACCTACGGGCAGATCCTCTTCGATAGTCACTAGGGGGTAACTCATGATGTCACTCAATTCCATCTCAGAAGGGTCTTCACCCGGACGGAAGCATTTTCTGAGCAAGTCTCTCTCTGTCACAACTCCTTCAGGCTGCCCCCTACGGGTCACAATGACAGACCAGACTCCAGCATTATGCATGGATTCCATCGCCTCGGTGACTTTCGTACGTTCACTCAGGCAAACCACGTTATTGTCAATCATCTTGCTCATGCTGAATTCGAAATTCATCATCCATCCCTTATCATTCAATTTCCTGCACTACAGAATAGGTTCCCGGCTTTACTCGCCGTTTTCGTCATAGACAGTCGTGTCTTCAGCACCAGTGACTTCGATGATTCCGATAGCTCCCTTGTGGAAAGCACGGGTCAAAGCGTGGTCAACTAGGATGTAGTTTGCTGGTACTTCGAATGATAGGTCGACAACAACTGCTCCACCAGGTGGTACGAGTACAGTTTGTACACTCACCATAGGATCATCACCTACGGCTCCATAATTCCAAACAGTGTCAAAGATTTCTCCGATGACGTGGAAGGATGAGATTGTGTTAGGCCCCCCAACTCCGAAGTAAATTCGCATGGTTTCACCAACGTTTGCCTTGATGGTGTTCTCTCCGGTGAATCCGTGGAACTTGCCGTTGAAGACAACATATGTTGGGTTTTCATCGAACATTGCAACATCGTCGAACTCTTGGTGACCATCCGTTCCAGGCTTCCACTTTGTGTAAATGTCGCCTTGCATGATGTAAATCTCTTTGTCAACTGTCGGGAGAGGAGTCTCCGGCTCGATGAGAATCATTCCATACATTCCCTTGCTGATGTGAGTTGGCACGTCAGGTGTGGCACAGTGGTAGACGAATAGTCCAGCGTGTTGTGCAAGGAAGGAGAAGGAAGTAGTCTCTCCAGGTGCGGTTCCGGTAGCTGCTGCCCCGCCTCCTTGCCCAGTAACTGCGTGAAAGTCGACGTTGTGGTTCATTGTGCTCTCAGCGTTATTGCTGAAGTGAACGACCACAGTGTCCCCAACACGTGCTCGGAACATTGGACCAGGAACTGTACCATTATATGTCCAGTAGGCGAAAGTTGTACCATCTTCAATCTCTGCAGTCACTTCGACAGCTTCCATGTAAATATGAACAGTTTCAGCTATATCACGGTCGATCGGTGCTGGCATCAAGAAAGGATTGCGGGAAATATCGTCAGTATCTACAGCGAGTGCAGCACCAATTTCCTCAACAATTGCTCCGGTGTTACCACCTTCGCCGACAATGAATGCGCCTTCCATGCCGCCGGAACGGTGGCCTGGAATTGTACAGTAGTAAGCGAATGTCCCTTCATCGTCTGCGATGAAAGTAAAGGAATCTTGGCTTCCTTCAGCATTCAATTGCTCAGTAGCGATGTTGTATCCTTCGATTTCAATATCGTGGATATTGATTTCTCCCATGGTTAGTGTTATGGTGACTTGGTCACCAACATCAACAGCAAGATCAGGATTTACTAATCCGTCAATATCGCCACCGACACCAATAAATTGCATCATTTCGGCACGCAGTGTGTAGGAAACTTCGTCGAATGTAACAACTGGTACACACTCATCTCCAACTAGTCCTGTGCCATCACCGCACACAATATCAGGGCCTCCTCCAACACACCCCGCAATCGAAGTAACTATCAACAGCAATGCCAAGGAAGTCGCTCCAGTTTTCTTCATTCCATTCATTTTCACTATCTTATTTTTCAAGGTCTTCTCCTCCGCGGGTTTTGCCCACAATGGGTAGGGGAATGAAACCTAACTTACAACATAGTCACGAACATGGGAGGTGTTTGAAATCACACCTAGTGCCTGTTCGGAGATGTTCGGAACAGGAGTTAGGGCAGACTCCGGAATTCCAATCCTGTGGCATTTGATTTACACACCTTGAGATTGGCAGGCGGAGAGGCAGCTGCACAGTGGGCAATGGAGCAGGAGAACTGGGTTATCATCGGTATCGACCACGAGGAGGACCACCTTAGTCTGAGATTAGTCAGAGAGTTGCAGAAACTCGGTAAATCGGTACATCTGGTTTGTCCTAGATGTGCTAGGGATGGAATCAAGCTGCTCGGTCTGCCAGTTTACGAGTTCATCGAGGACATAGACGAGCAGGTGGATGTCATCAGCCTGCATGGAGACGTGGATCAGTGGACATTAGCCCCTCATATCTCACAGAGAATGCAGTGGTACGGAGACATCAAGGTGATTTGGCCTCCCGAGAATTTAGTCGACGATAGGTGGGTGTCCGAGATGTACGATTACGGAATTGCAGTTGCCTACAACTGTCGGCTGCCCATATAGAGGCCGATTCGGATTCTCAATTCCCATCGAACTCTGGTACTTCTCGCTTGACGTAGGCGGCTATGCCCTTCTTGGCATCACCGCTTTGGAAGAGGTCTGACTGCAACTCCCTCTCGAGAGCGAGATGGTACTCAAGAGGTATTTCCATGCCGCTCTGGACACTGCGCTTGATGTTCCCAATTGCCTTGCTGGCAGCATAGGGTAGGGTGAACTGGCCAGCGTAGTCTAGGATGTCCTGGCGAAACTCGTCGAGGCTACCGGCCCAGACGTCATGAACTAGATCCATTTCCTTAGCTTCCTCATACGAGAACTTACGTCCAGTGACCATAATCTCCATTGCCTTCGCTTTACCGACCAGACGAGACAGTCTGGCGGTTCCGCCGGTACCCGCGAGGACGCCTAGGGAGACCTCGGGCAGACCGACCTGTCCAGAGTCCTTGCGACCGATTCGAATGTCGGCCGCCATGGCAATTTCGAGGCCGCCTCCGACGGCGTGACCGTTGAGGGCGGCGATAACGAGCTTGGGGGTCTGCTCAAGCCTGCTCAGGGTCTCGTTGGCGTGAAGGCAGAAGAAATACTTGAATCCAGGACTGACAGAATCAAGCATACTGATGCTGGCTCCTGCTGAGAAGAACTTCTCGCCGTGCCCTGTCAGCATGATTACCGTCACATCATCGTCGAAGCGAGCCTTCAGTACGGCCTCGTCGATGTCCCGCATCATCGCGTGGGTGTAGGTGTTCACCGGGGTCTTTCCCTCGGTCAATGGGTCACCGGCCGAATCTGAGCACAGCTCGATGACGGCTATTCCGTTGTCCGTCACGCCGTAGTTCACGAGGTTGTTCGGCATTGGCTGCATATCTGGCCAAGAGGTCATGCCTGCGCCAATGAGGGACTCCATATCAACCAAACGGAGCAGGAAGGACGCCTTTCAGGCGTCGCTCTCACCGAACGAGGTCCTGCCCCCTCCTCTGCGAATCACATCCCACTCGTCGCCTATCTCCTCGGCCCTCGGGCTTGGTTCCCAGACATCGCGAGCAAGCGACTTCCTGAACGGCATGCGACTGACCACCCTGCCGTCGGCGAGCTGCTTTCTACGGAGCATCCCGAGTCTGACCACCGGCCACAGGAGCCGGCGCATCAGGCCGGGCTTATACAGCCAGCGCATGAAGGCGAGCCCGTCTCCCTTCCTGCGTTGGTCTCTCATCCAGTGGTTGGCAACCATCTTGAATCCGCGATTCCCTACCCTGTTCATCAGGAATCGGTTGATGGCACTGGCTCTAACCAATGGCACCAGACCCTTGCGGACCTCGGTCTCGTAGTTGCACTCGCCTAGCACCGCTTTGGCGGCGAGTACACCGCTGGTGACGGCGTACCGCATTCCAAAACCCCACATGAAGTCCTGCAGTCCTCCCGCCTCGCCCACGTAATAGCGACCCTCGTGGATGTACTTGTCAGGCATCGAGAAGTCTCCCTTACCTCCGACCCTCTTTATCGGCTTGCGATTCAACTCGTAGTGCTGCTCGTACCACGCGATGGTCTCGTTGAGGTAGCGCGAGGTCCTCTTCTGTTGGCGCCATAGGCAGGTGCAAATCAGGCCTATGCCGTCAATCACGATGAGGTAGGAATACGCTCCCGGAGCGAGTTTGTCATTCAGTTGGAAGGTGACGTGATTGGGGTGGTCGGTGTGGAATATCTCCCCGAAGGCCACCGCACTGGACTCCTTAGGACCGGCGGCTACTATGTGACAGTCCTCGGGACTCCTACGCGTGTCGTAGTGGATTTGCGCTCCAGCCTCCAGTGCCATTCGCTTGAAGCCCTGGTCGATGCAGTGTTCGGCAGTTCCACGCTCCACGACTCGGAAAGCTACACTCGAGGTTCGCGGTTGAGTTACCTCGTCGTCAGGGTGGACTAGATCGATGACATCAAACGCGTCGGATTTGAACTGCTCAGGGTCGAAGCCCCAGCCACGCATCTCGTCAAAGAAGTCGGAGCCGCTGGTCCAGTTCTCAATGCCTTGGAAGTCTCCGTCGAAGCGAGCACCGCTGTCCGAGCGGATTTCGTGGACGTGGACCTCTCGCCCAGCCTTCGCAAGGTAGGCTGCCGCGGCGAGGCCCGACAGGCCCGCTCCGAGGACGTGGATTGGCTCACTGCTCACATCTCCGCGACTTCAGCCCCCTCGCTTGAACGGTTGGGTCGAGTCCGTCGCGTTCAAGCGCAGCACCCGGATGGCACTGCATGACGCGAGCACGGGCACTCATCGAGCCAGAGCGTCTGGACCCTGAGGCACTCCGCGAGATGCTGGATTCAGAGGGCTGCGGGAGCGTGGTCAGCTTCGTTGGTCTGACGCGAGGTGAGGAAGGAGGGACGAAGGTCGAGCGACTCGAGTTCGATGCATGGGAGGAAAGACTACCCGGAGTGCTGAATGAGCTCGCAGAGCGGGCCATCGAGCTATTCGGCGTACTCTCAGTGGTGATGGCCCACCGCACCGGCTCGGTCGGCCCGGGCGAGCCCATCGTGTGCATCCACGTCGCCTCGCCTCATAGGGCCGAGGGCTTCGAGGCCTGCAGCTGGCTGATTGACGAACTGAAGCGGCAGGCCCCGCTATGGAAGAAGGAGATCAGAGCCGACGGCGAGGTCTGGAAGGCCGGCCTCGGATGACTACATCGTACTACTGACATCTGCCACTGCGCCCGGGACGTTCGACGCTATTCCCTCGACCATCATCCAGCCATGACCCTTGACTCCATCACCGACGAGGCGAATCCCATCTACCCCCACGTCGGAGGGCAGTTCTGCGCCTTGTGGGGCGCGGTTGCACGGCCAGTTCCTGTGATAGGTATGGACGCAAAGCTCCTCACCGTGGTCGGCGAGCCACGGGATGGCCTCGTAGAGGTCCTCGCGACCCTTGGAAATCTCGGACTTCACGCTCGGGTCCGGTACGTACTGGTGCGTGATCATCATGTGCTTGCCTTCGGGTGCTAGACTGGGGTCCGAGAAGGTCGGGATGACGTAGCCCCCGACCCTGTCCAAGCCGGGCAGCATGGTCACCCCGCTTCCTCGATGGGGGATGTCGTCATCCAGAGCGAACACGAAGCCGATGCCACCCACGGCCTGAGTGTCGCGGACCTGCTCCCTGACTCCGTCTGTCACTTCGAAGTCGTCAGAGAGCGCCTTCAGCAGGTTCGGATGGCCGCCGTTGTGGATGATAGCATCCGCCCCCACCCATACCCCCTCGTCGCGACCGCGACGCCTGACGCCGATGCAGAAGCGATTGCCCTTGGTGGACTCCTCAGCATCTCCGGGCAAGATCTCGGTGACCTCGTGGGACAGCTTGACACGGGCCCCGTTCTCGCGCAGGTCGGCCCTCAGGCCGTCGATGACCCCCTTGCATCCTCCTTTGGGCACATGTGGTCTGTCGCTCCAGAATGAGTTCTGCAGCATCCTCACTACAGTCGAGGCAGGCATCTGCTCGAACCTCAGACTGATGGCGAAGTTGGAGAAGGCATCGACAAAGTCGATGAAGTCGGGAGAGAAGTACCTCGACATCCAGGTCTTGCCGTCCTCGGTCTCATTCCCCCATGGCTTCTTGGCCGGCTTCATCAGCAGTCGCGGCAGGTTCAGCGTGTCCTTGAGGGTGAACCACGGCAGCACACCGTAGATTGAGTTGGCCCGGTACAGCCTGCCGTCCTTAATCTGGCAAGCGAACTTGGTGGTGGGCAGGAAATCGACCCCGTGCCGACCGAGATTGAGCCCGCCTCTGCTGCGCTTGCCTAGAATCAGTCTAGCGAAAGGTCCCTTTTTTCCATGAGGAATCATGTGGACAGCGCCGGTGGGAATCTGGAAACCATCGTGATCGTGCTGGGTGAACCTACCTCCGGCGAAGGACATCCTCTCGTACACAGTGACCTCGTGTTCGCCCGCCTGCGCGAGGCTGGCAGCGGATGCCAGGCCCCCGACACCCGCGCCAATGACTACTGCCTTCCCTGGCTCGCCCATCCGTCCACCTCAGGAGTAAACCAACGCTCCTGTCGGACACCAGAGCAGGCACCTCAGACAGTCTGTGCAGTTGTCCTCTATCACTTCGCAAAGACCCTCCACGATGAGAGCATCGTCCTTGCAGGCCATCAGGCAGTACGAGCAGCCGACACAGAGCTCGTCGATGACGTTGAGCTTCACTCCGTCAGTGATTGGCCTGTCATGGGTGATGCCCGACTCCAGCTCCGGAACCGCGCCCGGAGTCGCCTTGCTTCGAAACGCCTCGGCCACGGCATCCCATTGCCGCCGAGTATTTCAGGTGTTATCCACAGTCTCGCCACATAGCCAAATCTGCCAGTCCGCCGGTTTCCTGAATAGTGATGATGGGCTCGCGTGCCCCGAGGGCGGGGTGCGTACTATGGACGAGGAGTCGTGGACGGGGATAGTCGACGTCGGTTCCAAGCCCGTGGTGTCGCGAGAGGCCGTCGCCACCGGGCTGTTGATTCTGTCCGAGGAAGGCCTCGACGTCGTCGCCAACGGCCGCTCCCCCAAGGGCGATGTCAGGGAGGCATCGACAGTCGCTGCCATACAGGCGGTGAAGGAGACCCCTCGAACCCTGCCTCACTGCCATCCCATCCCCATCGAGGGCTGTACTGTCGATTGGAGGGTCGAGGAGAACGGACTGCGCTGCACTGTCTCCGTACGCACTCACTGGACCACCGGTGTGGAGATGGAGGCTTTGTGCGGTGTCAATGCAGGTCTGCTGTGCGCATGGGACATGCTCAAGCCTATCGAGAAGGATCCTCAGGGCCAGTATCCGACTTCTAGGATGGAAGGGATCCGGGTTTTGCGAAAGAGCAAGGGCGACCCGCATGATTGAATGCTGAGGCGTATTCGGCGAAGCGTGGCAACCACCGACCTCGTCCAGCACTTCCTGCAGGCGACCGAGGCTGCGGCTGTAGCGGCCTCGGCGTGGAGAGGTCTGGGTGACCGAAAGGCCGCGGACGGAGCAGCCGTTGAGGCAATGCGCGAGGTGTTCGACAGCGTTCCCTTCGACGGACGCGTCGCAATCGGTGAGGGTGAGCGCGACGACGCCCCGATGCTGTGGATCGGGGAACCCCTCGGGTCGATGCAGGGCGTACCCCACGCACCTTCCATCGACATCGCAGTCGATCCACTGGAGTGCACCAATCACGTCGCACTCGATCTCCCCAACGCAATGGCGGTCCTAGCAGCAGCTCCTCGTGGCAGTCTGCTACACGCTCCCGACTGCTACATGGACAAGATAGCCGGACCTGCAGCCCTCACGGGAGAGGTCAGCCTAGAGGCCGACACCTCGTACAATGTCGAGGCCGCCGCCGCCGCCCTCGCCAAGCCACCCTCGCAACTGCGAGTGGTGGTCATGGACAGACCGAGACACGAGCAGCTGATACGCGAGTTGAAGCAGCACGATGTGGATATAGTGCTCATCGGAGACGGCGATATCGCCGCTGCCCTCAACGCCGCCGACCCCAACTCTGACATCGACATGCTGATGGGGATAGGGGCTGCCCCTGAGGGGGTAATCACGGCGACTGCCCTGAGGGGCTTGAAGGCCCCATTCGAGGGGCGGCTTGTATTCAAGAATGAGGGCCACCGCGAGCGCGCCGAGGCCATGATTGAGGATGACGTGGACAGGCTCTGGGGTCGCGACGAGCTCTGCTCCTCGGATGACTCCGTTTTCATCGGCTCGGGGGTCTGTCCCGGCCGGACCCGAGGCGTCGAGCAAACTGAGGACGGCAGGCACTCGATTCACTCTGAGGTGATAGATGTGAAATCCGGTGAGCACTACTTCGTGTCCTCGGTGCGATGAGTTCTTCTCCTACTACCCTCACGTGGGCACGAGGTCAGAGGATGGACACCGAACTGCTAGAGAGGACCGCTAGTGAGTTGGTGGCGCCGGGTAAGGGGATACTTGCTGCAGATGAGAGCAACGGTACGATGTCAAAGAGATTGGCTGCCGTCGGGGTCGACCCCTCTTCCGAGACTCGACGCTCCTACCGCGCCAATCTACTCTCTACAGATGGATACGAGTCCGCAGTCGGCGGCGTGATTCTGTTCGACGAGACAATCAGGCAGAGCATGGACGATGGCACCCCAATCGCTGAGGCGCTGAACTCCCGGGGAATCCATCCAGGCATCAAGGTCGACACCGGGGCTAAGGAACTCGCTAACCATCCCGGTGAGAAGATTACAGAGGGCCTCGATGGGCTCAGGGAGCGCTGCGAGGAGTACTTCGAGATGGGCGCACGTTTTGCCAAGTGGAGAGCCGTCATTCGAATCGACGACGGGATGCCGAGCGCTGCATGCGTATCCACCAACGCGCACGCCCTAGCTCGATACGCTGCGATTTGCCAGGAGCAGGGATTGGTCCCGATTATCGAACCCGAGGTGCTGATGGACGGCACCCACGACGCGCAACGCTGCTACGACGTGACTGCCGAGATCCTCGATGCGACATTCGCCGCCTGTACTGAGCAAGGCGTCCATATCCCCGGGGCCCTGCTCAAGCCAAACATGATTATCGCTGGTAACGACTGCACGGACCAGACCTCACGTGAGGAGGTGGCTAGACTGACCGTAGACTGCCTGACCAACCACGTCCCGCACAATCTCCCCGGAATCGTCTTCCTATCAGGCGGTCAGTCCGATGAGGATGCCACAGCACACCTCAATCTGATGAACCAGATGAACGTCGATCATCCATGGCAACTCTCCTATTCGTACGGCAGGGCGCTGCAGGCCCACGCGCTTAGGACATGGGCCGAGGGTGGCGCCGAGTCGGCAGCCGCCAGCCGCAGTATGTTCGCTCACCGGGCTAGCATGAACAGCTTGGCTAGGAGTGGTGACTGGAGCCTCGACCTAGAGGCCTAATCAGTTGTCGTCCAGCGCCCCCGGCCTCAGTTGCCAGACACAGATCTCGTAGCGTCCGGACAGCGCACCGCCGCGCTTGGTCGTTGCGACCTTCATGATGTCCTTGTCCTTGGACAGGACATTCCCCAGTTGTTGGGGCGTTGTGCCGTGACGCATGGTCGAGTTCACGTGCTCGAGAATCTCCGTGGTATTCGCCTCTCCCCTGTCGTCTAGGAACTTCTTTATCTTCTGCCGTAGTCTTGTTGTCCTCATCTGTATCTCTCCTAATCTCTCTCAGGCTTGGCACGCTCGTGGTGCCTTACCCACTCCTCGGTCGCCCATTCCGATAGTGGGGGGGTGCTGCCGGTCATCCCACTCTTGCGAACCGTGCCGATTCGAACGATATTCGAATCCGACTCCATCAGGGATGTGAGATCCAAGCTTCCCGAGTATCCTTCCTGACCAGCCAGCCAGGCTGCTATCTCAGCACTGTTCCTTGGCTGCTCGGAGAGGTACTTGCGAATGACGAGTCGGATTTTTTCCGCTTCCATCTGTTATTCCTCAGCACGCTCTCGGGTCCGATAGTCGGCCCGATGCGCATAGGATGGCGGGCGCTGATATAACCGTTCTGCACGAAATCACACTTTTTCGTTACAGATAGTTGCTAGAAAACGGGTTGTTTTCAAGATTGAACCAAGTGCGAAAATGAAACTGATACATTCTCCATAGGAAATATGTAATCAAATGTAACAAAATAAGATAATATAATACACCAACATTACTTAGATGTATTGAGAGGTGGTGTGTGGTGTCAGAGGAACCCCCCGGGGCGCAGAAACCGGATTACTCCGACAGTGCTTGGAAAATCCGTAGCAAGCACCGTAGGAGGCTGTTGGACCGACTCACTGAGGGTGGCGCCACGGTCAGCGAACTGGCTCGGGACGCAGATCTCAGAGTCCCTCATGCTTCAGCCGAGATAAAACGTCTGAGAACCGATGGACTGGTCTCCAGTGATCTATCTGCAGGGAGTCGCGGAGCCAAGATACACCTCACCGAGTCAGGCTGGGAGTCAGTGAGGGCCGACGAGTGGGCGAGGGCATCCGGGGCCTCCCCTATGCCCGATGACTCGAGCATGTGCTGCCTGTTGTCACGCGACGGACCGAACCTTTTGCTGGGCATGATGGAAACTCGCGACTCTCCACTGTTGCTGATTCCCGATCGCCCCCCGGTCCCGATACCTGGGGATTCCGGGTCCACCGGAAGCGATGGGGTCCCTTGGAGCTGGGCGGTGCTGAGGGAGAGGAATCCACGATGGTTCGACCTCTCGTCGATGGAGCCCAAGCCCAATCCCCCTCCTCCCTCAGACCCTGAGAACATAGACGCTTATTCGGGAGAGCGCACCGTGGTCGGGATAATCCGGGCGCGCCTGCTCGACGCCGAGCGACCGATAGCGATAGCACCAGGGCAGTGGTTCTCGACCCCGGACTTCCGACCCGCGCCCCCGTTGCCGGAGAGGGAATACCACAGGGGACAGTGGGTTCTTGGCTCGTGCCACGAAATGTCACCGGAGATTAGGCCGAAGGAGCCTGTCGTCGCAGTGATGGAAGACATGCTACCGCGATCCATGCTTCTTAGGACGGCTAGGATTAACTCGCTCGTCATCGCGGACCTAGGGGGTTTGGACACCGAGGGCGACCCCTATCCTCTAGCAGCCCTCGACCCCTGGATAGAGAGCGCTCATCCGCGCCTGAGCGATGCTGAGAGGAGGCGCAGACTGGGGGCATTGAGGGATAGGGTCAGCAAGTCCCGGAAGGTCAGGACCGAAGACTCCACCTGGCGGCGGTTCAGGAGGGACTGGGGCGAGTCCACCTTCACTGAGGAAACCGACTCGATTAGCGTACTGGACTTGAGAGGTCTGAGAGGTTCCGCTGCCGAGGCACTCATCAGATGGGCGGTCAACGACGATGCCAAACCTCCTCTCACCGTGGAAGTCGGCTCGGATGTGTCCGACGAACTGGTCTCCTCGATCGCCTCCCACTCCAACCTCCGACTCGCCCTCCTAGGGAGCGAGGCAACCGCCTTCGCCGGCTTCGACAGACTAGATCCCGACCCCCTCAGGCCACTGCCTTGGCTACGCTTCACCACGAAGGGAGGGAGTGTACTGCCGATGCGACTGGTCGAACCCGCACAGGCACCGGTGCACCCGGGCGGTGGAGAGGCCGTGGAACCGGATTGGCATTCGTTGGGGGTGGAAGTCGAGGCGCTCGGAGAGATAGACGAAGGCCATCTCTCAGTCATCAACTCGGCCATGGCACAGCATCCTAGCGGCAACGAGGAGTGGGCTAACCAGATGGAGGCCAAGTACCCGATAGCAGCTTGGATCGCCTCCCCCGCTAGCACTAGGTGGCCACGCTGGCAGAGGCTCAGGAATCGCCTCAGCTCAGAGTGGCTGGTTCTAATGGACATGGATGATCTCCCCCTAGAGAGACTATCCGAGGTCGCCGACGAGGCATCCGATACTGTGCTGCAGGAATTCGCGACAAAAATCGCCAGTAGACTGAGGACGGATTCCGAGGCGGCTCTAAGGACTAGGCCGGCCACGGATCCGAAGGAAGCCACTCGTGGGACCTCATGGGTGGCAGCTCAAATGCTGTCTAACGCCCCTTGGTTGCCAGAGCACATGCACTCCGATTTACTCAGCTGGGCACTGGAGGCGTGGCTCTCGAATCCCCCTAGCGATTCGATGCCAGCCCTGCAGGGCGTCGCGTGGCTACACTCCTCGGGATGGAGTGACGAAACCACCTTCAGGCCAGTACTGGAGGGGATTCGAAGCAAGGGCAGAGAGTCGCCGGCAGGTCACGACCTGCACACTTGGGCCAATCTCGCAGACATAATCCTAGACGACTTGGAGATTGGGCCGGGTGACTTGGAAGGCATACTGGAACTGCCTCCTGGATGGTGGGCACCAATCTCTGTCAGGATTCTCTCAGGCCTGTTGGAGGAGGAGGGTACTACGGAATGGGTCATAGCCAATCCGGTGCCATGGTGCGCGGCGGTACTGCGCCCCGTAGGGGATCGCTGCGAGGCACCCGGACTACGTTCATTCGAGCACCCCGGATGTGACTCGGAGCTTCACTCACACCTGTCCCGCAGGCTGAGGGGCCGACGCGAGCGCGCAGGCCTGCCCGAGAGCGCCGACCCACTGCTCGACCTGCTGGATGCCTTGGACGCTGTGAACGACTCGCGCCCCCCTCCCCAGGGACGGACCCACCCACTGTCGGGTTGGCTAGCCCAACCTCTTGAGAAATGGCCGGATTTCTCATCGACGGAGGCCATGGATGGCGATGCCCATATCGCAGAGAGACTCTTGCTGAGAAGCTCTGGTTACCATACGGGAATCGTCCCAGCCACTTCGATTTCGGGATGAAATCCCGGTTTTCAGCGACCGAGGGGTTCTTGACCACCTCCAATGGCCGATGTATGCCCGAGCTGCAACACCGTGGCGACGAAGCCCCCCGCTGGAGGAATAGGATGAATCACGGTACCAAGCTCGGGTCACCACTTGTCGAAGACCAGTGTGACCAGCTGCAACGGAATGATCACTGGAGCAAAACAAGTGGACGGATTGTGTTAGGTCCCCGGATGACTGAAAGGAATGAATCAAGGGACTACCCCACAATTCGACAGACGTCCCGGGGTGGGTCAGGAGCCCGAGCTTCGCTGTGAAGGCCTCCGTTACGCCCCGGGGCACACACTCTAATTGTCCACAAGAAGAGGCGGGAATCTAATGCACGACGTCGGGCTTATCGGCGGCACCTTCGATCGCTTCCATGCAGGCCATATGGCACTGATGGCCACCGGCCTGTCAGAGTGCTCCTCCATCGAGGTCTGGCTGACTGCCGACTCGATGGCCCAGTCGAAGGATCCACGGGTGAACCCATGGGGCGTCAGGGTCATGGAGATGAAGGAGGCCTTGAGAGGGGATGCCGAAAGGGTCGACTTCCACGTTCTAGAGGACAGTCACGGACCCGCACCCTCGCATCTCGATGCCACTGCCATAGTCTGCACCGATGAGACCCGTTCTGAGTGCGAGGAAATCAACCTCCTCAGAGAGAGAGGGGGACTGCCACCTCTGCATATCATCGTCTCCGACCACTCCCTAGCATGGGATGACGAGCCGATATCCAGTTCCAGGATTAGAGCGGGAGAAATCGACCGGGAGGGACGCCCCTGGGTTCCACGGCAGATCAGAGAGAGCAAGATGGTCATGACCCCCCAAGTCGAAGCCGAGCTCAAGGAGCCATTCGGTCAGTTGTTCGCGGGCCCGGAGGACGACCCATTGGTCGCCATGTCCCAAGTCATCGCCCACATCGAATCTGGCTCTGGACCGGTTATCGCCGTCGGAGACGTCACTGTGCGCACCCTACAGGACCTCGGCCGACCGGCCGACATCGCCCTGATTGACGGACTCACCAAGAGGGAGCCCTGGGAGGGCGCCGTTGGAATCGATGCATCTCTGTACGACGGGACCCTGAGCTGCTCCAGTCCAGCCGGCTGCCTGACGCCCTCTCTGTTGGAGGCTTGCGAGGAAGCCATCGAATCTTGGAAGAACTCGGGGCATACCAGCTTAATCGACATCGACGGCGAGGAGGACCTCGCCCCGCTCGTGCTTCACCCGCTGGCCCCGCTTGGCGCAGCGGTACTGTACGGCCAACCGGACAAGGGAGTGGTGGTGAGGTGGTGCGGCGAGGACGCCAAACAGCGCTGCCGCAAACTGCTCAGCGAATTCGCCCCAGCCTAGTATCAGGACTCGGCATCAGCCATCGTGTGCATGGCGAAGCCGAAACACACCAACACGATCATCACGGCGTAGACTCCCGGGTCGACCCAAGTCGTGTTCACCGCGCTCCAGCACAGGTAGAACCCGACGCCCAAGGCGATCATCCAACTAGCCATTGTCCGATTGACGCCGCTCTCTGGGGAGAATAGGCTGGACAGTATCGCGCCTTGTGGGAGCTCGCCGACCCATGCCGAGAAGCCACCTTCGACGGCTTTCCCGACTCCCATCGCGCCTAGCCCGAGGAGGGCGACTCCAATCAATCCGAAGACGATGTCGTCAGCCACCACTTCCAGACCATCGTGGGCTATGTTCGAAGCAGCACTGTCGCCGGTGACGAATCCTATCCAAAGTACCTTCATCCCCGAAGAGTAAGCTCCCCAAACCAGATTCACTAAAGTGAGCAGCAGCACCCATAAGCCGAGCAGGACCGCGGCACCCGAAGCAGCTCTGCTGGGCCTAGTTAGGGCGCTTCCCCATTCAGACTCCAGCATGGACATCGAGCCGGCGACCTTACCATTCGGTTTAACGATTGTCTGAGCGGGAAGTCGGCCCTCACAACAGACCCTGCAGGTTGTACCTGCCCAAAGCGGCCTCGGCAATCAGAGGCTCACTCTCGCTCATCGTGGTGATGGCGTCCACCGCTTTGGGTATGGCCGAGTTGACCTGCTTACTCCTACCACCGCGTCCCTTGCTGACATTCCTAGCCATGATCAGCCCGAGCGTATCAAGCTCGTTGAGTAGTGACGAGATCCTCCTAGGGGTGAGCGGCTCGACCCTGATCTTCATGCAAGCCTCGGAGTAGGTTCGGTATGTCTCGCCGGTAGAAATGTTCCTGAGTCCATTCTCTTCGTTCAGCCTGATAGAGAAAAGCAACAGCTTCTGGTGCAGAGGCAGGGTCTTCAGGACAGGAGTCACTTGGTCGTACTCAAGCTGGCTCTGCGCCATCCTGACGTGCCTCGGGTCCACGCTCTTCTGAGATCTTTGCTCCGCTTTCTGCACCGAGATGCGAAGCAGGTCAAGCGCCCGACGCGCGTCGCCGTGCTCCTGCGCGGCCAATGCCGAGCAGAGCTCGAGCACACCCGGCCCGAGAACATCCTCGCGCAGGCCGGTGCTAACGCGCTCAAGTAGGATGTCGCTGATCTCAGGAGCCCCATATGGATGGAAGACAATGTCCTCTTGGCTCAGCCTCGAACTGACCCGGGGATCTAACTGCTGAGTGAAGTGCAAGTCGTTGCTGATTCCGATGATGCAGCAGCGCGAGTTTCGCAGGGAGGTGTTGAGACTGGTCAGGTTGTACAGCAGCCCGTCGCCGGCCCTAGCCACGAGGTTGTCAATCTCGTCGAGCACGATTATGTGCACCCCGCCAGCCCCGTCCATCCTCTCGATCAGTGCGTCCAACACCCTGTCGGTAGGCCAACCGGTGAAAGGGATGGGGGTGTCCCCGCGCCTAGCCAGTTGCGTCGCGATGGTCTGGAAGACCCGGTACTTGGTGTCCACGACCCGGCAGTTAATCTCGTACGTCTCGACCCTCTGCCCCATCTCCTCGCCCTTGTCAAGGAGCTGTCCCAAGACGAACCTCGTGACCACGGTCTTGCCCGAACCAGGGACTCCATAGAGCAGCATGTTCGAAGGGATATGTCCGTTCAGGGCATCTACCAGATTTCGCACTAGGGCCTCCACCTCGTGGTCCCTGTGGGGCAGCGTGGAAGGCTCGAAGGCGTGGTCGAAGGCACGTCTGTCGACGAAGAGGCTGTCATGGCCGAGAATTTTTTCGAAAATGTTTCCTTCCATTTTCTTTCACCAGAGCGCCAACCACGTATTCAGCCTCATCCCTTACTCGGGTGGAGTGGGGTTCGGCCAACGCGGATTCTCAGCGACTGTGTCGGGGGTAATAAGAGTGTCCGAGAAGTTCCGATGTCCGGATGATTTCCCCGTCCCTAAAGGCCTTTGTTTGATGGCCCTAGAAAACCACATCATACTCCATTCTATTTCCTCTCAGTGATTCGTTTTCAAAACATACGAAGTGGTGTATTTTCTGCATTTACCTATGTTCTAATACCACTCTTTGGGAACCAGTCTATTTTGACGATAATCGAGCACGCGGGAGCGTCCATGTCAGCACCTTGAAACTCCATTTGATGCCGTGCTAAAGCGAGTTACATGCTCGCCAATATAAGTCAAGATATATTTCTCATAAATTTCTTTGCAGTGACAATTGACCCTCATCGCCTATCTCCAAGCAATCCCCGTCCTCCAGCTGGACAATCGAGTCGGGCAGTTCAGGTATCTTGAATCCCGACTTAAACCCAGTCGCGCTGGCGTAGTTGTGAGTTACCAAGACCATCGCGTGAGGATGCCTGCCAGCGAAAGCGACGGCATCCGAGGGGGTGTGATGGTGAGGGCTGTCGACGAAGTCCGGGATCCCCATCTCAAGTAGGACGGCGTCGGCATTCCGGGCCCTCTGTTCGATGCCCTCGCACGGCCCCGAGTCTCCGCAGTGCAGGAGCCTGAAACCACTCCTATGGACCAGCTCGTAGCCATGCGGGTCAGTCTCCGGAGTGTGACTCACCGGGAATCTCTCGAAGCTCCAATCCGTCCCCGCCAACTCACCTGACTCGGAGTGCGACCACTCTACACCGTCGTCCACGGTGTCATCTAGGCTGCCGGGGAATCCAGTCGTGCACAAGCCAGTAAGCAACTCCCTCCCTCCGGGTCTGAGATGGACTCCAAGGGAGTTCTCTGACCCGGGGTCGGAGATGTACTTCCTCTCAAGCAAGACGAATGGGAAGCCGAAGGTGTGGTCGGCGTGCCAATGGGTGATTAGCAGGTGCTTGAGGTCTGCGGGCGAGACCTCGGCACGCCGCAACTGGACAAGCACCGTCGGAGGCGCGTCCACGAGCACACTGCCGTCGAGTAGAGCGAGTGTGTGCATCCGGCCTGGGGGCGAGAAGGCATTGCCCGTGCCTAGGAAATCGATACGCGCCACGAGCCGCGATGAGGGCACCATGACTTGACCTCATCGCCTTGTCTCTCTGGGTGCTCGCAGCGCCCGTTCAGCATTGCTTCATAAACGGGTTTTGTTTCGCGGGGGGCGAGCAATCAGGTGTCTGGACATGTCGGATTGGAGCGCGAAGAATCCATACTCCTCCAATTTGACTGAGAACTTTGTTCTCAACGGCGAGGGCTCGCGCAAGGAGACCCGCCATATCGTCTTCGACCTAGGGGACTCGGGACTGCAGTACAAGGCCGGTGATGCGCTGGGCGTAATCCCCCGCTGCCCCCCTGATCTGGTCGAGGACGTTCTGACCTCCTGCGGCTTCTCGGGTGACGAGGAGGTAGACACTCATCTGGGGCTGTGTGGCCTTCGTCAGGCGCTGACGGAGAGGTACGAGATACACAGAATATCAAAGAAGTGGATCGAGGGGCTCGGACCGAGGCTGTCATCAGGGGATGCCGACATAGAGATTCGGATCGTGCAACGAAGGAGGGCATCATCGCGAGACGGCTCCGTGCTGATGGACTGGCACGGCAGCGGAAGCGAGGACGACGTCCCGGATGGATATGTCGAAATCGGCTCGATCAGCGACCCCGCTGAGACACTCTGGGCGGAGTTGACTGGCGACAGCAAGGCCATGGAGGATTACATCTGGTCGCGTGACTACATCGACGGTCTCGCGGACTTTGGCCATATCGGATTCACCCCTCAGCAACTGGTTGACGGCATGGACCGTCTCAAGCCTAGGCTATATTCAATCGCAAGTAGCCCCGACTTCGAGCCGGGCATGGTCCATCTCACAGTCGCTATCGTACGCTACAACCACCACGACCGCGATCGAGCCGGACTGTGTACCGGATTCATGGCGGACCGCTGCGATATCGGGGAGACCGACATCGGCGTATTCATGTCGCCGACCAGATCATTTGTGCTTCCCGAGGACGGGTCGACGGACATCATCATGGTCGGCCCGGGAACTGGAATCGCTCCGTTCAGGGCGTTCTTGCAGCAGCGTCAGATAGAAGGGGACTCAGGACGAAACTGGTTGTTCTTCGGTGACTGGACCGAGGAGGGAGAGTACCTGTACCGCGACGAGATGGAGGCCTGGAGGGAGAATGGTTTGATTGACCACCACGACCTTGCATGGTCGCGCGCGGGTCCGGATAAGGTCTACGTCCAGCACTTGATGGAGCAGCACGGTGAAGAGATCTGGAACTGGATCGACGGCGGTGCGTACTTCTACGTCTGCGGCGACAAGAACTACATGGCCAGAGACGTCCACTCCACCCTAATCGAAATCTGCTCCGAGTACGGCGGGATGTCCGAAGAAGAGGCCAAGGAGTACGTCGAGAGCGGCCTGATGAAGACCGAGAAGCGGTATCTACGCGACGTATACTGACGACTCTCCGCATTGCTCATACGGCGGTTGCCGGAGCGCCTTGCCATGTTCCGCCGCGTACTGATAGCGAATCGCGGCGAAATCGCACTCAGAATACTCCGCTCTCTGGGTTCGCTGGGAATCGAGGGCGTGGTGGTGCACGGACGTGAGGACAGACTCACTCTGCCTGTCAGGCTGGCAGACGAGGGGGCCTTCATCTCGCGCGACGACCCCCTCGCATCCTACCTCGACATAGAGGCTGTGGTCGCGGCTGCCAAGGAGGTGGGAGCGGATGCAGTGCATCCCGGATACGGCTTCCTAGCGGAGAACGCCACCCTCGCCGAGAGACTCGCCGAGGAAGGAATCGTATTCATCGGTCCGAGCCCAGAGGTGCTGAGGCTGCTGGGTGACAAGATTTCGGCCAGAGAGACGATGGTGAAGGCAGGCTTGCCGGTGGCGAAAGGCTCAGGCAAGCCAATCTCAGACGAGTCCGAGGCGCTCGGTATGGCAGAGGAGATCGGCTACCCGGTGATGATCAAGGCCGCCGCCGGGGGTGGCGGAATAGGTATGCAAGTGGTAAGCTCGGGGGACGAGTTCGAATCTGCCCTTAGGCTGTGTCAGGGCCGGGCTCTCTCTGCCTTCGGTGACGACAGGGTGTTCGTCGAGAAGTACATCGACGGCGCGCAACACATCGAGTTCCAGGTGCTGGCTGACGGTTCCAATGCGATTCACTTCGGCGAGAGATTCTGCTCGATTCAGAGGAGGCATCAGAAGATAATCGAGGAGGGCCCATGGCTCTCCGATGAGGTGCGCGAGGAGCTCGGTGCCAAGGTAGTGGCCGGAGCGGAGGCGGTCGGCTACAAGGGACTCGCGACCTTTGAGTTCCTGCGAGACGCCGACGGCGAGTTCTACTTCCTTGAAGTGAATCCGAGAGTACAGGTCGAGCACACGGTCACAGAGATGATTGCCGGGGTGGATTTGGTCTCACTAGGAATCAGGGTCGCGGCAGGAGAGCCCCTACCGATGAGCCAAGAAGAAGTAAGGATCTCTGGACACGCCATCCAGACGAGGATTAACGCAGAGAATCCCTACACCCTCGAACCATCACCTGGGCGGATATGGGAGTGCCATTGGCCTGGGGGCCCAGGCGTGCGCGTGGACACGCACGCTCACACAGGGTATGACATGCCGCCCTCCTTTGACTCCCTGTTGGCCAAGGTAATCGTGTGGGCGCCAAGTCGCAACGAGGCCATATCCAAGATAGACTCGGCCTTGGCGGAGACAATCATCATCGGTGTCGACACTCTAATCCCGCTCCATCGCGCCATCCTCAAAGAGACGGACTTCCGCAATAGAGAAGTCACAATAGGATACCTCGATGAGCACCCGGGACTGCTGGGCGGAGCGTGATAGCGTGGAGATGGTGATTGTCGGGAGCATAGGCTTCGACGACATCGACACTCCAGAGGCCAGCGGCTCGGACCTGCTCGGAGGGGCCGCCACTCACGCTGGCCTAGCTTCCGGGTTCCACCTCCCCTTGACCCCACGCAAGCCACCCAGGGTTGGACTTGTTAGCGCGGTTGGCACCGATTTTCCGCAGGGAGCCCAGGAGATACTCGAGGACTCCGGGCTGAACCTAGCGGGGGTAGTCAGAAGGGACGGGGACACGTTTCGTTGGGCTGGCAGGTATGAGGGCTCGATGGAAGACGTCCAGACCATATCCACCGAGGTCAACGTGCTCGAGGACTTCATGCCGGAGGTGCCCCAGTCGTGGAGGTCGCCCGAGGTCCTGCTCTGCGCCAACACACACCCGCGTACACAGGTTTCCGTTCTCGACCAGTGCCCTAGCGCGGTGGTGACCGCCTTGGACTCGTTCATGCTCTGGATAGAGACCGAGTTCGAGTTGCTCTCCGAGGCGCTGCGCAAGGTCGACATAGCCATCCTCAACGAAGAGGAGGTTTGTTCTCTAGCTGGCGAGGACGTCCTTCACAGGGCAGTGGAGGCGATACGCTCCGGCAAGGCTCTGTATGGGGGGGCGGAGGCTGGGACGGGCCCTCGGAGCATGGTAATCAAGCGCGGTGGCAGTGGCTCTGTAGCCTACCTGCCCTGTGGCACCATCACACTGCCCGCGTACCCTACCGACGACTTGGTCGACCCGACGGGGGCGGGCGACTCGTTCGCGGGCGCCCTGCTGGCCAACGTGGCCGGCAGGAAGGGTGCGTTGAACCAGGCTGAGACGATGCGAAACGCCTTGGTCCACGCTACGGTGACGGCGTCCTTCACCATTGAGGGCCTTGGCGCATCTGCTCTGTACCGCCTCGAGAGGGGCAAGTACCATGCTAGGGCGGACAAGTATCGTAGAATGGTCGGACTCTAATCACTCGAGCCGCCTGATTCCTGGAAGTGGGTGAGGGTCTCCCTTGGACGAGGTCCTCCTCAGTTGAGAGAATCTGAGTCCACCCTCTTGGTCGGTCAGCTCGATGGGTGCGCGATCCTCTCCTCCCGATACCCGGTCCACCAGACGATCCATCACGTCCTTGGCCGAGGCCGGGGGATTGTCCGGACTCTGCCTAGCCCTTACCGCCAAGTCAGCTTGGTGATCCTGGTCGCTGCGCAGACGGATGTGCTGCGACGACAGGAACCTCGATTCAGACCGTGCCTCCTGCCCGTCCTCGTCACCGTACTCGGAGGCGTAGGTGCTGTCCGTGTTGCGGATCGCGGGGGTGGTCGCGCCCAGCAGGGCGCTGATCCAGCCCGGCCTTCGGGAAACCTTCCTCCTCGGCGCCCTGACTCTACCTGAGTTCATCGAAGTGGCGATTCTGGAAAGTCCGGGAAATTCCTCTAGACTTGAGGCATCAAGCACCGGGGACTGGTGCATCTCCCCGCTCCCCAGCAACGCCTGCCTCGCACGTGCCTGTTTGACGACGCCCGGCCGACACTCCTCGCGTATGGCCGAATCCGTAGGGGCCGGCAGGCTTGGCCCTGTGTAGGGACCGGTCTCGCCAAACCTGTTCTGAGCCCGCCTTATCATTTGGGAGCTGGTAGGCTGTCTCGATTCGACGGCCGGAGGGTCTGCTGCGTTGATGTAGCCCCCGGCCTCGGGAGCAGGGTGACTCGCCATTGGCTGTGGGGTCGTGGGAGGTGAGTAGCTGGCCGGCGGCTCCGCATCGAAGATGCCGCCTTCGCCGAACAGGTCCATTCCTACGGCAGCCTCGCCTAGAGCTGAGTCTATCCTGCTGCCGACAGCCTTCTCCTCATACCACGGGGGAGACTCCTCCCTTCCCCAGGCCCTCTCGTAAGCCGAACGGCCCCCCTCTTGGGGTGCAGGCGGTGACTCGTATATCGGGACAGGATCCGCCGCAACATTGGACTCCCAGGGGAAGATTGGCTCCGTATCAGCAGCCGTGGGAGCAGTGGGGACCGGTGGTGGCGGAGCCGAAAAGCCGGTGAAGAGAGGTTCAGGTTCAGGCTCCGGAACTGTGGCGAGAATAGATTCCTCCTCGGGTGCGCCAAGCAACCCCTTTGGCTCGGGTAGCCCTCCGCTGGCGTCAGTGAACGCCGGGTACGCAGGAAGTTCCGCATCGATGTGCTCCAGCCCCATGCGGGCCTCCTCGATCGTACTACCGTGACGGACCCTGTCCACCATCAGGCAGAGCCTGAGCAGCACCCCCTCGCTGCCGGAGATGATGTGACGATCCCCGGCCTCCGTCTCCACGGCTAGGACCGAGGTCCGCGAAAGCACGTAGCCCAGAAGCGTCAACGAACCCCCTACCATCGCGACCATCGCGTACGGCGGCATCAGGACGCTCGCGCCGAGGTAGATGGCCAGCAATCCTAGAGGGATTGCACCCGAGGGGAACAATGGGACCTTCATGTGGCGCATTCTTGAAATCGAGGCTAAGGAGAGTCGGATGCCATGCCCGTCGAACCTCTCCAGTGTCAGCTGACGCTTGGTGAGGACCGCTACAAACCTCCCTCCAGACCCGACCAGACTAAGATTGCCGAACAGTTCCGACTTTCCCTCATCTCGGTCGGGCGTAAGCCCGACTGAATACATCCCGAAGTTCCAGCAGTTCTGATTGGCTATAACTGCTCGGGGTGCCGAGTGCTCGCGCGCGCCCCTTACGCGCACACGAGTAGGACGCCGAAACACGCCCCTAAGTCATATTATCAGAACACCGCTGCTCATCCCATAGCGTCGCGGGCGGCTTGTGCCCTGTTCCACAGTCCCTTCTCCTCGTCCGTGGATGGCGAGAATTGCGGGATTTCCGTCGGACTCATCTCAGAGTCGACTGCAACCATGAAGAAGAAGCCAGAGCAAATCTCCTCGCCCTCCCACTCAGAGCGCGAGAGTCGGCATGAGATCACATGAACGCCAGCGGTGTGCGGCGAGGTCCAGACGACCCTCGAGGTGGTGCGGATGATGTCCCCCTGATAGGCCGGTCTGCGGAACTTGAGAGCGTCGACGGACACGGTCACGAATTCCTTGTGCGCATACTTGCTCGAAACCATACCGGCAGCGGTATCCATAATCGACATCAGACGACCCCCGTATAGAGTATCCATCGAGTTGGTATGTCCAGGAAACACTTCGTTCAGCAGCACGACGGGCTCGAGGGAGTAGGGTTCGGACATGACTCTCAAACGGTCTCGAGAGCCCACCCCCCTTCAATCCTACATTTCGGCAATCTTTGTTGAATCGGTTCTTTGACCGTTGTCTTCAATCGAGGGTGGCCGCTCGCAGCCCCGTGGAAGTGCCACAGCTGCGTTGGAATCCGACCGTCTTAGACGACCCCGACGGAGGCCGCATCGTGTTGTGGCCGCACCTCCCTTGCGTTCGCATGCCGAACTCACTGAGGTACCGGGAATCGTGGGACGGCCTCGCACTGCTGTTCAGCCTCAGCGATCTCAG
This sequence comes from Candidatus Thalassarchaeum sp., assembly GCA_030748335.1. GTDB lineage: Archaea > Thermoplasmatota > Poseidoniia > Poseidoniales > Thalassarchaeaceae > Thalassarchaeum. Next base: position 54,484 of record JASMMD010000003.1, read on the forward strand.
TGGGTGGAGGCATGACGAGAAGCAGGACAGGGAGAGCCCCGGCGTGCACATCGAGGCCGCCATAGCCTCGGGAACAGTGCTGGGGCGGCTGATGAAGGACCTGCAGGAGTACGACGTCGATGGCCCGAAGATTCCCGATCCGGAGCAGGTCCGACTACTGTTTCACGCCGACAATGCTAGGGGCGGCATGCCAATCTACGCCATCGAGCCGGAGTTGGATGACTCGGACTGGGCGGATTGGGAGGGTAGGAGCGCCGACGAGAAGTCGCGGGTGTCCAATCTGCTAGCGACCCTAACAACCTCGCGTCGCTGGCGCAAGACCCGCTCGGCGGCGGTTCAGATGGTCGAGAGGCCGAATGACGCGGACCCAGACCTAGGGGCCGCTGCGGCATCATGCGCGGCTTGGTGGATTGAGGAGCAGGGGGCCTTGACAGCCGAGCTATTATCGGAGCGCAACAACCGCTTCGCCTCCCGTTTGAGGGGCGCACTCGCAGAATTGAGGAACAGCAGGGTTGATGATGCGGAGGCATCTGACTCTACCTTGCTGGTACCGGTCCACCAAGCATGGCTGCCCTCCTTGGAGGCTGCAGTCGCTGCTTGGCCGGACCTGGAACCGGTGAGCAGGGAGGAGAGATGATGGAGGAAGGCAGGATAGTGGTCGCGATTGAGACCCAGACATTCAGGTTCACTCCATCGTCGCCGATTGACCATCAGGATGCCGTGTCGATGGCCGGTGGCACGAGGAGCGGCCCCTATGTCGTGGTGAGCCACGAGCAGCCCCGAGCCACCTTCGTCGTGGAGCCGGAGGGTTCCGTGCTCGTGCACGGCATCGCCAGAGCCGAGGTCGCGAGAATCGCCATTCAGGAGTTGCTGCTGACGCTGGGGATGTCTGAGGAGAACCTGACGATGGAGATGGGAGGTATGCTGATTAGGTTCTCAATGGGCAGGGCGGTGATGATCGAGCTTGCAGCCGAGAGGTTCGCCGACATCGAGTTCGACGATAGGCTAGGGGCCCTGAGAATCAACGCCGCGCTGCACAACGCACAGATTCTGCTGTTCAACAACGGCCTTGGTGTCGTACTGGGCCAGTCCTCAAAGAAGATTGCCGAGATGGCGGTGCGGCACTGGGCAGGACTTCTCGACGAAGAGGGAGCCCTAGCGTGAGAGCATGCTGACGGACGGGCGCTGGAAAGGCCCCATCCTCGACCAGCACATGCATCTGGATAGGTCCAACAGGTTCCTCGACGCGGTTTCTGAATTCTCCCGGGCTGGAGGCACCGGGATTATGCTCGTCCACAAGCCCGGCTTCTCCTCAGAACTGCCCACCGACCTAGACGGATATCGGGCAGCCTACTCGGAAACACTCTCGATGGCTGAGGAGGTCAGGGCGTCAGGGATAGAAGCAGGAGTCATACTGGGCCCGCATCCAGTGGCATGGGAGCACCAGATTGAGCCGCTCGGCCTGGCGAGAGCGACCGAACTCCATCTAGAGGCTGTGGGCTTGGCGCTAGACCACATCGAGGCCGGTAATGCCGTCTGCCTTGGTGAGGTCGGCAGGCCACACTACCCGGTCTCCGACGAGACCTGGGAAGCTGCCAATGACATGCTCAGGGAGATTATGGTCATGGCCGCTGCAGCGGGCACATCGGTACAGTTGCACGTTGAGGACAACGGTGCAGTCACTTACCGAGAGATTGCCGCGCTTTGCGACGATGCAGGCCTCGCCAGGGACAGAGCAATCCGCCACTATGCGCCCGCCGATGTCGGGGCTGACTTCACGCACGGCCTCGCTGCGACAGTCAGCGTGGGCAGTAGCAGCGTGGAGACGATTGCGGCCACCGCTACAAGCGCCAACGCTCCCTGGGGGATGGAGACCGACTTCCTCGACGATCCGCGTAGGCCTGGCGCAGTGCTTGGGCCCAAGATTGTCCCCAAGCGCACGCAACAACTGTGCTCCGCGTTGCTGGAGGCAAATTGGGAAGAGGAAGAGGTCAGCGATTTGATGACGAAGATTCACAGCGACTGGCCCTCACGGCTTTACTCTACTCAGTAATTCGTTGGATTCTAGGGCCGATTAGCAACCCCGCCCCCACCACGAACAGAACTAGGGTCAGGAAGAATCCCTGGAATTCCCCCAGCGGGACCTCGTATCCGAGTTCCGAGAGCACCATCCTCCACAACGGGCCGTTGATTGGCATGAACATGAG
>JASMMD010000040.1 GCA_030748335.1 Candidatus Thalassarchaeum sp.
GACACCTACAACGTCTCACCCACCACTCAGACTAGGTACCTGCCCAAGGACGAACGACTCGGCTTGGTCCCGCATCTTCTCGAGCAACTGATGCAGAGCCGTGATCGGCACAAAATCGCCCTCGCTGAGGCCAGTGCGGCAGGCAACGAGGCCGAGGCCTTCCTGCAGGACCAGCTGCAGTACGCAGTCAAGATCCTGATGAATTCGTTCTACGGGGTCTTCGCCTCTAGCTTCTACCGCTTCACCCACCCCGACCTCGGTGCCAGCATCACTGAATGGGCGCGCCACAACATCCGCGAAATCATCGCCCAAGTGGAGGAAGATGGCCACGAAGTGGTATACTCGGACACTGACTCAATCTTCGTACGCTCACCCGTCGACAAACAGGCTCCCATCAAACGCCCCGACGAGGACGATGACAGCCTGAACGAGTGGGAGGTGGCGAAGAGAGATGCCCTGCGGTTCGGCGAGCAGCTGGCTGACCGCTTCACCCGAGAGGGCGCCGAGTTGGAGTTCGAGACCGCCCTTTCTGCGTTCTTCAGTCACGGTGCCAAGAAGCGCTACGTGGGCCGTGTGGTTTGGCCGCGTGAGGAGATGCTGATTCGCGGCTACGAGGTCCGCAGGACCGACTCCTTCGCGCTGCTGACAAGGACGATGACCGAGATGTTCGAGATGATTCTGGACGGCGAGGAGTGGGCCGCTGTCGAGATGACCAAGTCTGTCATCGATGACGTTAAGGAACGCAGCACCGACGCTGCTGACCTAATCATCAGCCGCTCTTGCAAGGGCACCCTGCGGCGCGACGGCAGCGTCGACTTCACCAAGGTCTACGACAACCCCAACGGCCTGCCTTACGTGCGCGCAGCGAAGGAGAGAATCAGGCGCGGTTTGCCGTTCACGCCCGGGATGAAGGTGGGATATATCGTCACCGACGCCAAGTCGAGTCCGATGACTGTCGAGCCTTGGTTGGTCGACGAGATTGGCGAGAAAGCACCAGAGTATGACCCCGACTACTACGCGAGACGGTTGGCCAAGTCGCTGGGCAGAATCACAGAGGCCTTCGGCTGGAGCGAGAACGAGTTGCTGTCAGGCTCCCGCCAGCAGTCCATTTTCGACTTCTGAACGTGATACTGGGAGCCTGTGCAACCGCAGCGAGCATTGCTCCGGGCAGCGCAGGGTTGATTTCAGCCGGTCTTCCAGACCGGACCGATGACTGACCTGCGCAGGCTGGCCCCGGTGCTCGCGACAATCATGCTGTGCTCCTCTATGGCGGGCTGCCTCGATACCCTAACCGGCAACGATTCTCCCACTGCGGTAATGTCGGTCGACCCCTCGGAGAACATCAAGACTGGCCAATCCGTGACCTTCAGCGCCGTCGGCTCATCCGATCCAGATGGTGACTCGATGACATTCACCTGGACCTTCGGTGACGGCAACACCGGCAACGGTCTGACCACCAGTCACTCCTATGCCCAACCCGGCGAGTACACCGTCCGCCTCGCCGTCGGCGATGGCTCGCATGAGGCCACGGCTAGCATGACCGTCACCATCCTCGACTCGTCGGCCCGCGAGCCGCATGCAGAGATTACCGCCGCGAAGGATGACGACTGCGAGGGCGAGGACCCCCCGGGCGGCGACTTCGTGCTGGTCTGGGTCTGCGATGACGACAAAGACATCAACGACAGGGAGATTAGCGTCTCTACCACGGTGACCCTCGACGGCTCCGACTCTTGGGCCGGCTGCAATCCCAACGACTCCAACTGCTATGCCGAGGAGTATCTCGTGGAGTACAACTGGGACCTCGACACCTCCACCGACTCGGATGGCGACGGCAACCCCGAGAACGATGTCGACGCCACTGGGGAGACCTACGACTGGGAGGACCTTCCTGCAGGCGCCTGGGCCATCCGACTGACAGTCAAGGACAACAACGGCTACGTCGACCACCACGACTCCAAGGTGTACGTCAACTACAGGGGCGTCTGGAACGACTTCGAGATGGACCGCCGCTATCAGGAGCCGGTGACCATGACCTGGCAGTTCCCGGTCAAGTACGACGACGACACCAGCGACCGCATCCGCTACGTCAGGATCAAGCTGACCTATCCGGCTGAGGACGACGATCAGATCGGTGGAGGAGTCCCCGGCCAGACCACGGCTAACAAGCTGGATCTGTACATGTACAACAGCACCGAGGAGGAGATTGCCAACACCTCGTCGATCGACGACGAGAGCAGGGATGCGGGGGACTGCTCCTCGGAGGACCGCTGCGTGTGGATGGTAATCGGCGGCTCGACTGTTAGGGGGTACGAGCCGGGCGACTGGACGACCGATATTGTCAACGAGGAGACTCATACCACCGAAGTCAAGCGCATGGCGGTTGAACTGCAATATCGGTAGCCCCGCTCGCTTTACGCTGGGCTGCTCGGAAGTATCCCCCCTATACAGGGGGGGTGAGATTCATATACACCCCCTCGGTCGGCGGGACACTCAAAGGTGTACATTATGGGTTCACAGTGGGAAGATAAGAAGAAGCCGCATTTGAATATAGTATTCGTTGGTCACGTGGATCACGGTAAGTCGACGACCGTCGGCAGACTACTGCTAGACAGTGGTCATATCGAGCAGCACGTTATTGACAAGTTCGAGCAGGAAGCAGCAGAGCGAGGCAAGGCCGGATTCGGCTTCGCCTACGTGATGGATGGACTGAAGGAGGAGCGCGAGCGTGGAATCACCATCGACGTCGCTCACAAGGAGTTCTACACTCCTAACTACTACTTCACCGTCATCGACGCACCTGGCCACCGAGACTTCGTGAAGAACATGATTACTGGTACCAGCCAAGCTGATGCCGCTGTTCTGAACGTCGCAGCCAACGACGGTGTGAACGCTCAGACCAAGGAGCACGCCTTCTTGGCCCGCGTCCTAGGTGTTCAGCAGCTGATTGTCAACGTCAACAAGATGGACATCAGTGGTGTAGACTGGTCACAGGACAAGTACAACAGCGTCGTTGCCGAGGTAACTAACCTCCTGAAGATGGCCGGTTTCAATACCGACGAGATCCCCTTCGTGCCTTGCAGCGCGTTCGACGGTGACAACGTCTTCAACAAGAGCGACAAGTCGCCTTGGTACAACGGACCAACTCTCTTCGAGGCAATAGACGCAATCCAGATGCCTCCAAAGCCAACTGAAATGCCTCTGCGCCTACCAATTCAGGACGTCTACAAGATTAGCGGAATTGGAACTGTCCCGGTCGGTAAGATCGAGACCGGTGTCCTGCATGCTGGCAAGACGGTCACATTCAACCCGAGCCAGCAGTCGGCCGAGGTCAAGAGCATAGAGATGCACCACACGATGGTCGAGAAGGCCGAGCCAGGCGACAACGTTGGCTTCAACGTCCGCGGGCTTTCAGCCGATGACATTCGCCGAGGCGACGTCGCGGGCTACACCGACAACCCACCTATGTTCGTGCGCCACGACGAGACCTTCGTTGGACAGATCCAGCTCATGGACATCCCGAAGGCAATCGGCGTCAACTACACCCCGGTGTTCCACGCACACACTTCTCAGGTCGCAGTGCGATTCGTAGAGTTGCTCGAGAAGACGACTAAGGGTGTGAAGGAGGCCAACCCGGCTTTCTTGAAGACCGGAGATGCTTGCCTCGTCCGCTTTGGACCGACCAAGCCAATGGCGATTGAGCAGATGGATACGTTCCCGCAGCTCGCCCGCTTCGCAATCCGCGATATGGGCAAGACCGTGGCCGCTGGCGTCTGCATGAAGATCGAGAAGAAGTGATTCGGTTAGCGGTGAGTTGATGCCAGTCGTCACCACCATCAAGCTGACTGGCGAGAACCACTCTGATGTAGACGGCGTCTGCGGACAGATCAAGGCGATTTCCGAAGAGACAGGAGTCAATCTTCGCGGACCAATCCCACTGCCCACTCGCCGATTGGTCGTCCCCTGCCGCAAGAGCCCTGACGGAGAGGGCTCCGAGACTTGGGACCACTGGGAAATGAGGGTCCACAAGCGCTTACTCGAACTGGTCACTAATACCGCGAAGGACGAGAAGGCACTGAGGAAAGTACTCAGGATACCGATCCCCGACTCGGTCACTATCGAGATCAATCTGCGCAACCTAGGCTAGGCTACCCATCGGGTCCCAAGCCGGCAGTACGATCGGTTCGTTCTCCAACCCCTCCAGCATCTTCTCCGTCAGGTAGTCCTTGGGAGCGGCTATCTCGAACATGTACTGGTCGTACCAGCTGTCGTTCATCGTGTAGTAGCCCTTCTGCCCGGTGTCCTGGCCCCATGAGTTCTCGACTCGCCATCGGCGCGGCCTGCCGTTCATCACATCGACTCCCGTGAACAGCATCGCGTGGGTCATCATGGTCTGGTTGTGGCGTAGTCGGTCGGCCTTGTCCATACCGTACTCGACTCCGTATAGACCCTCGACATCGAACAAGTCAGCATCCCATAGCCCTCTCTTGCGATCCATCTCCTTCCCCACGTCGCACCCCATCCAGACCGGAATTCCATCCTCGAGTAACTTCTGTGTGATCGCCTTCATCTCCTTGCTCGGCACGTTGAGGTAGACCACAGGAGGGCCACCGGCGACGTTTTGCAGGAAGTCGACGGTGTAAGTCCTGTAGTACTCGTTGCGTGGGTCGTTGACTATGCAGACATAGTCCTCCCATTCGATGTCGACGAACTCAGCGGCGAACTGTTGTGGAGTCATCCTTCCATTACGGTGGAACTCACCGTCCTTGTCTCGCCACTGCCAGTTGAATGTCTTCGGAGGCGTACCCAAATGGATGCATAGCATCCTCCAGATATCAGCGATTCGCTTCTCCTTGTGCGCCCTCGCCTCCTCCACGGTCCCCCCTTCATCGATTATCGCCCTGATCTCGCTAGCCGAGCTACGCAGTATGTCCTTCAGCTCTGCGTTCATCCAGCGAGTCGCACTGCTTGAGTTGGATTCAGGGTATGCCGTCTTGGGCACTAGGCCGTGCTTTCGGACCAGGTTCATCGCCATGTTCCACTGTCCACCGTCGCCTATCGGGTCGGAGAGCAGGAAATGGATGGTGCGGTCGTCGACCGGGCGGTCAGAGGTCTCGATGATCGCCTCAAGCAGGTGATTGGAACGCTCAAACTTGTCCCAGAAGTGGATGTGAGCCTGACTGAATTCGAAATTCTTGAGGTTCATCTTCTTCATCGCCCCGACCCTGAACAGGTTGAGCGTGGCGAAGAGCCAACACCGACCGCTCCTCATCTGGGCAGTGACCTTCCAGTCGTCCAGCTTGATGCTGAACGAGTCGTCGATGTCCTGGACTAGGTCCCTGTTCAGCGTCAAGTCGGGCAGTTGGACGTTGGTCACCGCGTTCTGAGCGACCTTGTTCGAGGGCTCGGCATCGAATTCCTTCCTCAGTTCTACTACTTGCTTCCTAGTGATTGTCTTCCCCATTGGCTCACCTCTGGTGAGCCACTTCCTGATTCGACGACACTAAGTCATTGTTCTACAAGGGGGCCGGCTCGGCCAGACCGGCTGCGATGAGGTTGTCGGCGATGGCGGCCGGGCACGACTCAACGTCGCCGGCGGTCAGGGTAATCTCGGAACCGTCCTCGGTGATGATTGGGTCTTCGAGGTCCTGCAGGACGAGGATACGGCGCAGGCCACTATCCTCGGGAGCTGGCTCAGGGGGCGGCGCAGGCGTGGCCGCTCCGGTGGCGCGGTCGGGAAAGGCGTCGATTTGGCGTATCCTGTCTTCCTCGTCGAACTCGGGATCGTCCCAAGTGCTTCTGGGTGGTGCGCTTGGCGCATTGGGTGTTGGTTGGGACACCGCTTCATCTTGCTCGACGAACTCGGTGAGTGGCTCGTGCCCGCCCGCCTCGGGAGACCTCGGAATCTCGTTGCCGGAGCCGCGCAGCAGTGCGTTCCAGGAAACCTCATGCTTGTACTTCTCCACTAGGTGGCCGATCCCCGTGTGGTAGGCCCTCTCAGAAGGGTCGTGCCTCTCCCAGTCGAGGCTCTGGAAACTCGCCGAGACACTCACCGCATCGCCCTGCGGCGACCTCAGCAGATTCGAGAGCACGGCGTGCTCGGTGAAGGCGTTGAGACGCAGGCGAGTCAGGTCGCTGACGCAGGTTCGTATGGTACCGAGCCTGCGCGACTTGAGCTGTGCCTCAGCGGTCATGCCCCTGTCCCTGATAGTCTCGGCCAGATCGGCCTCAAGGTGCTGCAGGAGCTGGCCGACAGAAGACCAGAAGGCGGGGACAGGAAGGTCGACGGGGATGGCCTGCGACTTCTGCTTGCGGGCGAGTTCGAAAAGCGACTTCTCAATGGTCAGCAGCTGGTGCTTGTTGAGCCTAGGAGCATCGCCTCCATCGTTCATCATAGCAACCCGTGACGAGTGGGCCGCAGGGGACTATTGAACAATTCCTCGCATCCGCCACGAGCCTGCCCCGAGGCGCGGGTATCAAGACCCGAACTCCCCTCCACACGCTGCAGGTGTACCCGAGTGGTCAAAGGGGGAGGGCTCAAGATCCTCTGTGTAGTGCTTCGCAGGTTCGAATCCTGCCGCCTGCACCACCAAACGCTCACAATGTGTCAATTAGGGCCCGCAGCAACTCGACCGAACCCTCGGTCCCGTGGGCCTGTGTGAGTAGGTCAGCGGCCTCGGCGACGCCCTCGTGAGAGTCGTTTACCGCCACCGAGAAACCGCACATCTCGAACATCGAGACGTCGTTGGGGGCATCCCCGCAGACTAGGACCCTGCTAGGGTCGATGCCGCGTTGCTCGAAGGCCACTCGTAGCCCTGAGGCCTTGTCCACTCCCGGGGCTGTGATGTGGATGGCGAAACCCGTGGACACGACGATGAGGTCCGACCACTCGGTGTACGCTAGCAACTGGCACATCAGTTCCTCGTCCTCTCTCTCGTACAGGCACCACTCGGTCTCGCGCCAGCGGTTCGACTCGATGCCAGCATCGTCGAAGCCATCAATCTGGGTTGCCAGCCACTGTGCAGCAGCTCTTGCTCTGGAACCGTCAGCCAGAGCCACTATCCCATGCCCCTGATCGCTGTCCCAAATCATGCCACCGTTCTCGGCGACGATGAACCCGGAGATTCCTAGCGACTGCTTGATTGGGGTCACATTCGGCAGAGTTCGCCCCGAGGCTAGGGACACCGTAAGCCCACGGGCCTCGACCTCGCGAATCAGTGGAATCAGGTCCGGGTGGTAGCCGTCCGCGTCCATCAGTGTACCGTCGACGTCGAATACCACCATCTCCCAATCACGCCCTTCGGGCAGCTCGACCATGAGGCTGCGGTAAGGGACGGGCTGATGACTCCACCGCTCGGTCTGGAATCATCATGTTCAAGCGGGACCGCCAAATGGCCTTCTCATGGACGAGGAAGGAGAGGACTTCCTCATTCTGGACGACGACGAGGACGAAAATCCGGTTTCTAAGAAACCGGAAGAGACCCCTGTGATGCCCTCCATGCCCAAGTTGCCATCACTGAAGATGCCGGGCTTCCTGCGTCGAAAGGCCAAGGAGAAGCCCGAGCCGGAGCCGGAGCCGGAGATTGAGGCAGTCGCCGAATCAGCTGCCGGCGTGCTCGATGCGGATCTGGCCGTCGACGGCGTCCACGAGTTTGAGTGGGCCATCAGGGGTATGGACTGCCCCGACTGCGCGATGAAGGCGACGAGGGCGGTCAGCAGACTGCCGGGAATCGAGGAGTGCAGAGTCTCGGCTACCGAGGGTTCCGTCAGACTCTCTCTGGACATAGGCAGGGGACAGGTGTCGCGTGCCTCGTCGGTGCTAGAGAATCTGGGACACAGCCCCGA
>JASMMD010000041.1 GCA_030748335.1 Candidatus Thalassarchaeum sp.
CCTCATCGTGAGGCCAAGGCGCTGCTCTTCATTATCTGAGGATTTTACAGAGATAGATAGAGCGGCCTCGACAGCCACCGTATCAGGACTGCGCGTTCCCTGACCAGAAACGATTCTGACTACTGGTCTCCTCTCAGTCCCTTCCACGACTTGCGTATGGCGCTCATCGTATTGGGTTATGGCTTGTGTGAGATTGTTTCCGCAACCGTTGAAATACCTCCTTCCGATAGGAGAGGTCATGGGAATACTGGGAGGAGATGGATTCACTTTACCGGTGGTAAGTTCGGTTGAGGTTGTTGACGTTGAGATTGAGTTCACCAAGTCGGCGAAGCAGGCATTGAAATCGAGCATGGGCGGTGATGAAGAAACTCATGTGCTGATAGTCAGTGCACAATCCGGAGGATGTTCGGGATACATGTACGACATGCAGGTAACGGAGGACCCGGGTGATGAAGGATTTCAGCGTATGGACGTCGATGGGGTAACCGTCCTCGTGCACAACAAGGATAGCGCCATGTTGAATGGAATTCGCATCGATTTCAAAGACACCTTAATGGGAGGGGGTTTCCAAATCGAGAATCCCAACGCAGATCGTTCATGCGGGTGCGGCCAGTCCTTCGGTTGAGTGAATGTCCCGAACCGATCTGCACGGCATCGCCGAGGTGATGAGTCTGCCCTGTAGTGTAAGCGTGCTGAAGGGAAGGTTATCTCTCGAGCACCTGAACCGTTCGCTGACCGTAGACACCACAGGAATGCTGGACAAAAGTAGGTTGGATGGATTCCTATGCAACGCCAACGGCAGAATACTGGATAAGCTGATGATGTGTAGACTGGAGGATGAGATGATCTTGGTCGGTAATTTTGCTTCTGGAAAGACGACACGTGAGACTTTGATTCGAGGCGTTGCATGGAACGAGGAAATCACGGTGATGGACGGAGATGGTGCGATTGCCCATCTAAGATTGGTGGGGGACGCCCCCGACAGGTGCATAGCCGGTCTGGGGATAGATCCGGATGATGTGACCACCGACAACTGGACTGAGTACGGGAGTGCCCTACTTTCTCGATCTGGTTTCAATGGAGTGAGTGCAATTGACATACTCATCCCAACCACTGATCAAGCTGTATTCACCGTCCTCCTCGAGGAGAATGGCGCCGTGGTGGTCGATGCAGATAGGAGAGAACTCATGAGGATAGAACTCGGGATGCTGGACCATAGAGAGATGAACGAGAGTTTTCTGCCAATGGATCTCGGACTGGAGAAATTAGTGGATCTCGCTAAGGGGTGCTACCCCGGGCAGGAAGTCCATGCCCGACTGGATAGCAGAGGCAGTCCTATCCGAGGTATTGCCAAATTGCGTTTGGCCTCCGAAATCGGAACAGGCAGGCTCAAACTGCCTAGAGGGGGGAGCATTATTGTGACTGCATCCGCATCGACTCCACAAGGGACTGTTGCACTCGCAGTGATGCCACTCCGTCTGATCGAGGAAGGTGAATTGGAACTCGATGGTGGATTGGTGGCAGAGGTTCAGTCACTTTAATCCGGCTTGTCGAACTCGAACACCTCGCCCTTGTCCAGCCACTCTGATAAGGGCATCAACGGGGAGAGTCGTAGCGTGCCCATGTTCCTAGTAAACAGATACACCGTCGGGTCGTACTCGTTGACCATCTGCTGTTGGAAGGCTCTCCTTACCTGTCTCCCCCTAGAGCGGAAGAAGCTGAGCTCCACTGTCACCCCGATGATTGTGGCAGTGTATAGCACCAAGAGCACACTGAGCGAGAATATAACTGGGTCTCCGAACAGCTCGTCCGACCTCAGTTGGCTGCCGTAAAGCAGCTGTCGTGAGATTAGGAAGACGAGTCCTACTCCGACCAAGGGGCCCAATGCGTCCTCGACTAATGTGTCCATCGGAATCAGCCTTCGTTTTGTAGGGTCAGCGAACACGAGTGCGTTGGCCGTCGCCGCTCTGATGACGGAAGTGATAGAGACAAGCACGATGTAGACCGCGACGCTTACCAGCAGAACTCCGCGTGGATCCAACGGGAGGTATAGTACGACCAAATAGGCGAAGAGCCCCAAGAATACCGTCACAGGGAGCCTGTGTACCGATGCCAGCACCTTATCCAACTGCTTGGCCCCGTCATCGAGTCGGGGAATACCGATGACCTCCCACCTGGTTATCCTCTGCAGCACTCTGGCTGATGCAGCGAGAACCCGTTTATCGATAAATAGCCATTCTATTGCCCTGAGTACGGGCATTAGCGGGATCGCGATGACGGCAGCAAAAAGGCCTAGTAAAGGCCACACGATAAGGCTCGGCAGAAGCAGGAAGTGCTGGATGCTCAGAGGGCGGAGCAGGTCGGACTCTATCCTAGCCTGCCTCTCGGGATCGATTAGGAACCTGCGGGCCTCTGCATCAAGTTCGGCTCTGTACCTGCGCAGAGGGATCCCCGCGTCTAGTACTCTCCTAACCTTCTCCACATAGTGCTCGTGTTCGGGCTCCGTGCCGATCCACCACCTCCAGCCAATCGAGAGCGGGATGGCCAGAATCAAGGGGGACAGTAGTATGAGAGCGGATGTAACCAATGGCTCAGTCGGTTCAGTCACGCCTCGTGGTCGTCCTTCACCCCAATAATCAAGCGGTTCGTGAGATGTTAGAGAGTAGAATCACCGACAATTCGTATATCGCCGCGAGACCTCGTCCCAATCCACCACGTTCCACCATGCCTCGATGTAGGTCGCCCTTCCCGGTCCGTACTTCTTGTAATAGGCATGCTCCCACACATCCAGTCCTAGAATTGGTTCGCAGCACCCGTCCATCAGAGGGTTGTCCTGATTTGGACTGGAACACACACACAAATTCCCTTCCTTGACCCCGAGCCAGGCCCAGCCACTGCCGAATCTAGTCATTGCAGCCTTGTGGAAAGTCTGTTTGAACTCGTCGAATGACCCGAACGCCGCATCTATGGCTGCAGCGAGCTGCCCGGATGGAAGGCCACCTCCGTCGGGAGACATAACCTGCCAGAACTGGCAATGATTCCACCAGCCGCCACCGTTGTTTCTGACAGCCGCGATATCATTGTTCTCGGCAAGCAGCTGCTCGATCGACTTGTCCTCAAGCCCATTGGCCTCGATGGCAGCGTTCAGATTGTTGGTGTACGCGTTATGGTGCTTGGTGTGGTGTATCTCCATCGTCAGAGAGTCGATGTGGGGCTCAAGCGCAGCGTACTCATATGGCATATCGGGCAACTCAAAGGTCATTGCCATGCCCAATTGATTCAATCCTATGAATCCTCCCAATGTGCTCAAATGTATTCTGGGGAACCTTGATTGAAGTGCTCGGCCGCGAGCGGCCCGTGGGCAGAATCGCCGTGACCGATGGGATGGCCGATGCGGCCGTAGCCATTCTGGAGGATGCAGGTCACGAGGTCGTCCTTGCCCACTACACTCCCGAGGAGTTGCGAGCAGGCTCACTTGCGGAGTTCGACGCAGTCGTAGTTCGCAGTGCTACTAAGATGAGCTCAGAGGTCATTCAGGCGTCCTGTAGCGGTGGTAGACTGGGATTCATCGGCAGAGCCGGTGTAGGGGTGGACAATATTGACATCAATTCAGCCACCGATAACAGGATTGTCGTCTGCAACACACCCGGGGCATCATCTAGGAGCGTGGTAGAGCTGACGATAGGCCACCTAATTGCCACTACCAGATTGATTACCCGTGCTGACAGAAGCCTTCGATCGGGCGACTGGGCCAAGAAGAGCCTAAGAGGCAGCGAGCTGGGTGGCAAGCGTCTGGGACTGATAGGTTTCGGGAGGATAGCTCGCGGCGTAGCCGAGTTGGCAAGCGCATTCGGTATGGAGGTCAGGACCTTTGACCCCTTCGTTTCGGCCAAGCAGGCAGAGGATTTGGGATGTCAGATGCACGACGACGTCGATGATTTATTCAGAAATTGTACCCACATCTCAGTCCACTGCAACCTATCGGATGAGACCCATCATCTGGTGAATGCAGACAGGTTGGCCATTATGCCAACCTCGGCACCGGACGGGACTCCTTGTGGTAATCATGTGGTCAACTGCGCCCGAGGAGGCATTGTAGACGAGATTGCAGTTCTCGAAGCACTGGAAGACGGGACGCTAGCCAGTGCAGCACTGGATGTTTTCGAGGTCGAACCCGCTGGGGACAATCCCCTGCTCCAACACGAGCGCTTCCACGGTAGTCCACATATCGGCGCTGCCACTCTTGAGGCTCAGACCAGAGTGGGTACGGAAATGGCCGGGTTGCTAATTAGCTTCTTCAAAGGAGAGAATCCTGAATCCGCAATCAATTGAATATTCATTCTATGCTATGCATTCGAATCAGAGATTCACGCAATTCAGAGAGCTCAGAGGGTACAGAGATTCCGGATATCGGCGATTTCAACGAGAGGCCAGAGTCCTTCTTCGCTTTCCATACATCCGAATTAAATTCAGAGATTATCGGCGTGAGAGAACGCATGGAGATAGCATCTTCCGGCGCCATCAACTCAGGTAGTCTAGGGAAGGACCGTACATCGACAGCACTGTTGCCATAGAGAGTGGTCGAGAGGTAGTGGCAGAAGAATGGGCATATCGGGGACATAGCACTCAACAGATCTCTGACCACTCTGTGTAGCGTCCATGCGGCCGAATCATCTCCTTCGTAGAGTCGTGACTTAGACATCTCAAGCCAATGGCTCGGGAAGATGCCGGTCCCGAAACCCTTGAGCAACTGGGCTGCGGTATAGATGTCGATGGCTTCCCATGCACCTTCCACCTGCTCCATCACGGCATCGAATTCCGATAGAATCCAGAGGTCCTCGGACGGTAGCCCGCTTGGAGAGTCATCTAGATTAGTTGGCACATCGAACTGGCTAGCAAATCTAGCTACGTTGAACAGTTTCGTGAGCACTCCGAAGTACTTCGACTCGATTTCCTCGGGGTTGATGTGGAAGTCATCTCCAACCTGTGCATCACATGCCTTCCACAACCGGAAGCACTCGCTACCTATCTTGTTCGCCCTGAGTTGAACCTGCTTGCCGTCAGGGCCCTTGATCTTCCATGACCCAGTCCTGCCACCGGCACCGCACTCTAGCACCGAATCTGCATCTATGCCATTGCCCAGAGACTTAGACATCTTGCGCCCCCAAGGATCCATCCCTAGGCCATCTATCCAGATGTACTGGAATCCAGGCTGATCGAGGAGTAATGCGCTCTTCAGTAGTGTGTAGTACAGCCAAGTCCTGACAATCTCCTTTCCCTGAGGTCTGATGGATGTTGGGAATGCTCTCTGAAACAACTCAGGGTCGCTGAGGTAACCGGAGACATATAGGTTGGAGTTGGATGAGTCCATCCATGTGTCGAATACCTTCTCCTCGCCGACAAGATCTCCAAGGTCGTCCACCATATCATCGTACGAGCCCAAATGCTCACGAGACTCCCTGTCGAGTACCTCGGAGCCAAGTGGAGGTTTCTCTCTCCATGGTTGTACGTAGGCTCCGTGCGGAGGCACCACGACCCTTGAGCCGTCCTCGGAGTACCATATCGGGACCTCGGTGTGATACCACCTGCGGCGGCTGATCGGCCAGTCTATTGATATCCCATCGACCCAATCATGCAGGAACTGGCGGTTGCGCTCGGGTATGAACGAGCTCTGGTTAGACAGCTCCGATAGCCGCCCGAGGATGTGGGTCTGCCTCACGTACCACTCCTTCAGCAGGATAATCTCCACCGGGTTCCCGCCTCGCTCACTCACCGGAACCTCCTGCATATGCTTCTCTGTGGCAGCAAGTCGTCCCGAATCGCTCAGTATTTCTATCGCTGCCGCCCTAGCGTTCTCGGCGGACATCCCTGAGAGTGGGCCGCTGATACCGGTCATCCTGCCATCGAGATCGACGGCGACGAAAGGCTTCAGGGCAAGTTCCCTGAAAACGGCTACGTCGTTCTGGTCGCCGAACGAGCACACCATTAGAACACCACTACCGAAGTCCATTCTGACCGACGGGTGGGTGATAATCTCAACTGACGGATCTCTATCAGCCACGGGCATCGGGAGTTGTATCCGCTTACCAACTAGGTGCGAGTATCTCTTATCGTCGGGATGAACTACGACAACACCACATGCACAAATCATCTCGGGTCGAGTGGTGGAAATCTCCACGTCCTCGCCATCCTCTGTGGTCCAACGGACATCGCACAACAGGGTCTCTCTGGAGATTCTCTGCACCTCGGCCTCGGCAATAGATGTGCCTTCCACCGGATCGTAGATATTCGGTCTGAGGTCCTCCACAATGTCGCCTCGCTTGAATAGGTCCACGAAGATCGATTGGGTCACGGCTCTGTAGTCAGGGGCGTCGGTCAGGTACTCGTTGTCAAAGTCGCACGACAGGCCAACTCGCTTAGCCGTGTTACGCATTGCCTGGGTGTACGACTCGATGGTCTCAGAGCACAGGTCGAGGAATTCCCCACGCTCATAGGACCTCATCTTACGACCGTGCTTCCTCTCAACTGTGAACTCGATGTTTATCCCATTGCGATCGACCCCCCAAGGGAACCTTACCTCCTTGCCCAGAAGACGCTGGCTGCGAGCTATCACATCGATCATGCTGTACTGGGCGACCGCGCCTATGTGCCAGGTTCCGCTTGGATAAGGAGGAGGGGTGTCAATGATGAAAATCTCCCTCTCACTCTTCGTATCGAACGAGTAGCGCTCTGAATAGGACTCTGCATAATGGCTCTCCTGAATGCTCTTCTCCAGGTCTATGGACCATCTCTTTTCGGGAATTTTCGGTGTACCCATCATTCTACCTCGGCGGCTTCCCGGGCCTCGCTGAGGAAGGTCATTCTTGACCATTCCCGCGTTCTCCGGCGGGTCCGATATACTGCATCAGTCGAATTGTCGTTGCGAGGGGTTGAAGTCCCGCACTCAGGCAGGGCGCAGCCAGAACCACATGAGTGCAAGTGATGACAGAGGGTTCAGGCCCGGGGAAGTGCTTGAACGCGCTAGGTCCGAGGCAGCAGCGAGGGTCGCTGCTGGCAGGGAAACAGTGGGTGCGGTAGATGCCGAATCCGTGGGCAGTGCTGTGAGGAGGGTTCCGAATGCCCTGCGCAGGGCGCTTTCGGATTCCACCCCTACGGGAATACTCACCATGTTCCCTGCATTGACCGTGGTTATTTGCCTGTTGTTCACCGGATTCTTCTCCATGCACTCGGGCGTTTTGGATTGTCGAGAAGGCTTCGAATACGACATCTGCAGAGAAGAGTCTGCGTTGAACGTGAACGGCGATTTGGCTGTCTACCTACCACTGGGATCTCCGATAACATCGCAGATCGCCGAGGTCGAGAAAGATTGGACTACCAACGTCATGGTGATCTACGTCGAGT
>JASMMD010000042.1 GCA_030748335.1 Candidatus Thalassarchaeum sp.
ACCCTCACGATCCCATCGACCCAGGCCATCAGGTCATTCGTTGGCAGAAGGCACCGTTCGGGAATCACCTCGTTGTGTGCGGGCAGGTCGGCGGCTAGGACCGGGCAGCCGGCTGCCATCGCCTCAACAGGCGGGTAGCCGAAACCCTCGGAGATACTGGGGAAGAGCAAGGCCTCAGCGTGCTGCAAGGCGGCCACTAGTTGCTCTTCGTCCAACTCGACCTCGCTTCCGATGTGGAGCATGTGAATGTCACCGGCTACATCCTCAGGGAGGCTTGCCACGACCTCTCGGACGAAGTCGAGTCGCTTGCGCGGTTCGTCGCTGCCGACGGTAATCAGCAGGCACTTGGAGTCGTCATCGTGCTCGGCTATCAGCTCTCGCGGACGGGGGTTGCCCTCGGGGTCCCAGTGGTTGAGGTCGATCTGATGCCGTACGAGCGCGGTGGGCATGCCCGGGAACATCCTCTCAACGTCCCTCCTAGTCATCTCGGAGACACAGATCAGCAGGTCCGCCCTAGCAAGCCCCTGCTTCAGTCGCTTGAGGTCTCGGCGGCGGAAGAATCCCGGGCTCTGGTCACCGACTGGAACCCTGACGTCGCCGGCTTTGATTCGGCGTGGCTTCAGGTGGAACATGTCGTGGACGGTCACAGCTACTGGCACGTCGCACTGTTCAGGAACTAGGTGGGCCTGCTCCTGATCGGTTATGTGCAAAAGATCGGCTTGCGAGCCAGCCATCGACGACGAGACGAACGCGGGGTGCTTACGCCACCTAGTGAGCAGGCGGCTTGGAGCGAGACTCAGAATCTGGTGCTCGAGAGTGCTTACCTTGGACCACCCCGGGACCATGGCACGCTGGAGCAGTGACTCGACCGCGTGGTGAGCCCGACCGAGCCCGGTGCTAGACGGTAGTGCAGCCCCCCTAGCCAGCACAACCCGCTTGACCATGCGTCCACCAAGGCGTATCGGACTTAAACGAGGGCGGGTGATGGGTCGGATATGACGAGTAATGCGGAGCACGGCTCCTCTGCGGGCGGCCTCGTGGTCGCTAAGGGCAGTTTCGCCGCTATGGGAGGCGCAGAGCGTGATCTGATTCGCAACCTCCCCGCGTTTGCGCAGAGATTCCAAGTGAGCGTTGCAACGCTCCATCCAGTGCCGGAGCTGGAGTCAGTCTGCGCACGGCTCAAAGTGCCTCTAATCTCTCCCAACGAAGCATGGGAGCTGCCGACTGACGCAATCTCCACGGTTCTTGACTCCGGCAAGGACGCCGCCGCTAGGGCCTGGCGGGACTGCTCCGGTCTAGCCGAAACGCTTGCTGCATCGCAAGCCGTCCACTTGGTCAGCGGCGACGGCAGCCTAGCTCTGCTAGAGTACATTCCGGATTCGGTGGCGGTTCACCTCCACCTGCTCGAGCCACATCGGGGCCTGCACGAGGACGTCCTACACAGGCAGATCGATGGCTCGTCCAAGCGTAGTCTAGGTCTAACCAGTGCCCTGCTGTCACGAGCTAGGCGTCGCGACATCGGTGCCATCCGGGCTCTGAGCGACAGGGTGCATACGGCGATTAGCGGCAACTCCAGCTACACAGCGGCTAGAATCGGCGAGGTCTACGGCGTGGATGCAGGGGTCCTCCTCCCCAGCGTTGTATCCGACGAGTTTCCCGCCGAATCGAGTTCGGACGAGCCTTCCGAACCCGGGGTCATGGCTGGGCCATATGTGGTGAGTGTCGGCCGGGCCAGTTGGGTGAAGGGGTCGTGGGAGACGGTCTCAATGCTGTCGGGCAGCGGAGTCTCGCTCGCTCATGTGGGAGGGGGTTCCTCGGAGGACCTCGAGCGTATTTCCCAGCACGCCGAATCATGCGGAGTTGGGCTGTGGATAGCCCCACGCCTCAGCTCCCCTGAGATGGCGGCCTTGATGCGGGGGGCCAGAGCCGTTGTGAGCATGGCTCACGGAGAGCCTTTCGGACTCACGCCTGTGGAGGCGATCTCGGTCGGAACGCCGGCTCTGGTTGTCGATGAGGGTGGCTTCCGAGACACCGTGGTAGACGGCGTCAACGGTCGCCTACTGTCTCGCGGCGACATCGGAGCTTGGCACTCGGCCCTCGAACAAGCGGATGACGGAGCGACCCGTGCTGCATGGGCAGAGGCGGGACGGGCACGCATTGCCGACATGGACCTCAGCCCAGAGGCCCAATGCCGTCGACTTGAGTCGATATTGCACTCTCTATGAGAGTGCGATTCTCAAAACACGTGGCCAAATCATTCAAATCAACCGCTTTTGACGGGTTTGTATGGACGAAAGTAGCAAGGAGACTACCGGAGACCGCTCAACCCAGATTGCCCTGACCATGGGACTGCTGCTATTCGCATCGGTCATCCTTGGCTCGGGAGCCTTAGGAGACGACCGTGACACGAATGCCGCCGGCGATGACCGCGACGCTCGTGAAGACGGCGACGACCGGCTTGCGAACGACAGGGAGCAGACGAATCTCGACGAGGAGATGCAGAGACTCGAGATAGCCTGCGATGACGGCGAGGGCGACATGGAGGCCTGTGAGGGACTCAGGGGCATGATCGAGAGTAGAATGATGGCGAATGGTGCTGGCATGCGAGGAATGGACGAGATGCGCGGCCACGACGACCGCGACACACGAGGTCCCGGTCAGATGCAAATCCCTCCCGAGGTACTGCATGAAATGGCTGGAATGTGGTGCCATGATCACGTCTTCAGCACCTTCTGGGAGAACACCAACACCGTCGAGCTGGAAGACGGCTCCGGATTCGAGATAATCACCTACGACGACGAGGATAACGAGGAGAGCACGGTGATTAGCCATGATGCGATGTGGCAGATTACAGCCGGTCTCGAGCCGCTCGTCGAGTCGTGCACCCACATGATGTCCGCTCTGATGGGCGTGCCCATGCATCATGATGACGAGCACGAGGACGACTGGAGAGAGGGCGCATGGTGCGAGGAGCACCCGGATGCCGCAGACTGCTCATGGATGCATGACGAGTGGGACGAGGATGACGAGTCGAACACTCCTGATGAGGATGAGGACTCAGGCGAGGACGAACCGCGAGATTAGTCCGAGGAGATGCGCTCGGCCTTGGGCCCGAGCCTGATGACGACCACCAGTGCCGCTATGCCAACGATTAGCAACGCTGCCGACACGATTGGGCTGAGCACCGTGGCCGAGTCCGAGGGCAACCACACCGGCATTATGTCGAACAACGACTCGCCCCGGACGAGCTTGCCCCCTATCGAAGAGGCCATCGTGGTCATCAGCATCGCCATGGCAGCAGTTGCACCCTGCAGCGCGCTGAGCGACTTGTGCTGCCAGATGCCCGGTCCGAGGCGGACCCTTCCGACGACGAACGAAGCCCAGAACCCGAAGGCTAGACCGGTGTAGACGAACTTGTTGTAGAGCAGGGCGCTGTTGACCACGTTGTCGGCAGCGAAGGATCCGCTCAGTGCAGCGATGGGCATGAAAGCGAGACCGAGTAGCGCTCCGGCAATCGAGGCCTTGTCCATAGTCACCATCACCCGTTCGGATGAAAGCCTCCCACCGGCAATTCCTGGCAGGAAGGTGGCTGTAGCGCACCCGATAGCGCACAGCGAAGCTAGTACCATTGTGCCCACCACCACCTCGGCCATCGCGGCGTGGAATGTAGCCGGTCCGAACATCACTCACCACCCTCCGGCGGATTGTCGGGGTCCGCTACCCACTCCTCCTCAACCGGGTCCCATAGCCACCCTGGATTCTCATCGGACGGGATCAGTCTCGACCAGTAGCCCTGATCGGGTTCGAGGCCGGGTGGCTCGGGGGGTGCCTCAGCGGACTCGACCTCCTCGGTGTGGTCGAGTTCGGGGCGACCCTCCCACGGGGAAAGCCTAGCCTGCAGCGAGAGCAGGAACGCCATGACGAGTAGTCCGAAGGCGAGGGATTGTATCCTCGCACCCCAAATCTCGCCGTCGAAGGCAGCCGGCTCGGTAGCGACAGTCAACCATGGCTGGACGATTGAGAAGTCGCCGTTAGAAGTCGTCACCTGGTACTGGATTCTGGTCTCACCGATGGTGGCAGGCAGCAAGGCGTGCCAATGGTCGCCCTCACCTGTGACCTCGGCGTCGTGCGGCACCCACTCGCCCTCAAGCATCCACTGGATCGAGACCGAGGTCGTATTCCTCGTCCGAATCTCAGTCGGGGAGTCGTCGCCCGTGACTCTGGTCTCGGGGGACCAGTCGAACGCGAACCCGGGCAGGTTCTCCGGAACTGGCTGGACGTCCACAACGTAGCCGCGGGTGAGCGATGAGTAGGCCCAGTTGTTGCTGTTCGGGGTCGAGCCGTGGTGAATCTCCGCCAACAGAGTCTGGATTCCGAGCTGCTCGGGAGCCAACATCACCCAGGTCAGAGTTACCGAGCCGCTGGGTGGGACCGTGACCTCGACATAGTTTCTCGTGCCTCCGTTGGGGTCCTGCAGGATTCCCCAGCCGTAGTCCTCTGGGTGGTCGTCGTTGCCATTGGCCGAGCCGAGTAGGAAGACGCCCAGCAAACGGTTTCCTGACAGGCTCATGCCGCTCGCTGTGATATGCACTGCTGTGGCCGTGCCTGAGAATGAAAGAGGGTCGACGGATATCGAGACGGTACCGTCGGACGGACTACTGAGAGCCGGATCACCATGACACGAACCGCCACAAGTGAAGTCGCGGTCGGCATCTCCCTCGCCGCCTGGATTGGCCATGCTGGCGCCAGTGGCGAGCAGAAGCGCGATGACTGCTAACACCGCGACCCTATGACGCATCACTCTGACCTCCTGCGGCTCTCCGCCAGCGTAATCCCGATGGCTGCGGCGCCCAGAAGCAGCAGCAGCGCTGCTATAGGGAGGGCTAGGAGCTTGGGTGAGCCGGTGGGATCGGTGTCTATCGATTCGGCAGCGGCGGACGCATCGACACTGACCATGTTCGAGCCCGACACCCAAACCACCTCATGGCCGTCGACGACCGTGGTCACAGCGTAGTAGAGCGTCGTGGCGACCGGGGCGGTCTCGCTCCAAGAGGTCTCTGCGGTGACTCCTACGGGCTCCATGTCGAGCGGTATGGGGTCCCCCCAGGCAGGCACAGAGTCTAGTGCGGTCAGTCCGACCACAGTCGTGATTGGGCTGGTGGAACGGTACACCCGGTACTCCGACGAGGAACCGGCCCAGGATAGTCTGACTGTTGAGCCGTCGAGCGAGGCAGAGAGCTCCGAGACTGAGTTGGCCGAACCCAGGACCACTTCTTCCTCCAGCGTGTCCGAGTCGCCCATGTCATCAATCACGGTCAGTGCTACCGTATGCACTCCTCCGGGCAGTAGCACATCGATTACCGGCCCGGACAAGCTGACCCCGTTGACTGTCCAGAACCAAGTCACCACCTCTCCATCCGAATCTGTCGACGCGCTTCCGTCGAAACTGGACAAAATTCCTGAAATCAGGGTCTCGGGCGTGGTGGACCAAGCAGCGGATGGAGGAAGGTTGGCGATTGTGACTTCTTGAGAGGCTGATGAGGTGAGGCCCCATGGGTCCCTAGCGATGACGGTGACGCTCCATGTCTGACCGGGTTCCAGCCTCGAAGAGGGTACCACCGGCTGGCTGTCGAGGTCGGGAACATGGAAGTCGTTTCTCGACCACTGGTAGTCGAACAGTACCGTCTCCTCGTCGGGGTCACTGGATGTGGCTTGGGCCACGAGGTCGTGAACCGAGTCGGGCACGCCTAGCTCCGAACCGCCGAAGTCCCCTCCCAGTGACACCTCGGGTGGGCTGGGAGGCGCGTTCTGTATCACGCGTGCGTTGGTCTTCATCGAGGAGCCTAGGCCCTCTCCATCACCCGGTATGACCTGTACTGACCAGTGCTGGTCTCTGACGGTCTCGGAAGCCGGGACGGTCGCCATGTCATCGTAGTCCCTGACCCACTCACCGTTGACCCACCAGCGGATCTCGCTATTCGACTCCGAATCGCCATCGATGTCGCTCTGCTCCCAGACGACTGTCAGGTCCATCGTAGTAATCAGGTCGCCCTCCGGTAACATTGAGATCGAGGTCACGACTGGGGGCGAGTTCTGTATCACGACCTCACTGGTCGTCACCCACTCCGACCAGATTAGCCCATCGTAGACTCTGGCCTCGGCGACCCATGACTCCCCCTTTGAGGTGGCCTCCGGAGGGACCCAGTTCAAGTCGTTGTAGGCAGAGATCTGAGTTCCATCCCTAAGCCATCTAATCTCGGTCGCCTGCTTGGGATCTCCGTCAGGGTCGCTGTACCCGACGACGACCTGCAGGGCATCGGTGGTCACTGCATTGCCCGGGGGCGAGACGTAGGCTGTGGCCGATGGCTGTAGGTTGGAGGATCCGATGACGATTACTGGGGTCCAGACCACGTCTCCAAAGTCGGTCCCATCGTGCGGCTTCACAGATGCCTGCCACTCGTCTCCCGATCTCGTCCAAAGGCTCGAAACCGAGGTCGTGCCTTCGAGCTCCGGTATCGTAGCTCCATCGAGATGCCACTGAATCAGAGTGTTCTGCTGGGTGTTGCCATCGAGGTCGAAGTACTCGTAGTCGAGGTTGAGGTCGTCGTTGTCCAAGGGGTCGGTCGGCGTTAGCTCTAGGTCCCTCGCCACAGGCACCGTGTTGCCGATAGTCACCGGATCGAGCATCGCCGGCTCGCCGTCCTCGTTGACGTCGGATGGAGTCACCTCGACCTGCCACTGCTGCCCCCTCCCGATCCAGCTGTTCGGCACATCGGTCATGTCGTCGATGGATGTAATCCTCAAGCCATCCCTCCACCACTTGATTTGGGTGCCCTGCTCGGAGTCGCCATCGGCGTCGTGGTAGTCGTAAGAGACCCCCAGACCGGTGCCCTTGGTCGGGCTGGAGGGAACGTAGGAGACGTTGGAGGCGACGGGGGCGGTACCCCCCGAGCCACTGGCCTCCGAGAGGGTCCACGCACCCGTGCCCCAAGTATCGCCGGAGTTCTGCCCGTTGCCATTGGCATACAGAACGGCCAGCGT
>JASMMD010000043.1 GCA_030748335.1 Candidatus Thalassarchaeum sp.
GGCGCCCAGTATCCCGGTCCGATGTCCCGCCAAATCAGGCAGGCACCGGAGCGGCGCATCGAGTCCATGTGCTCTAGGACGCCCAGCCTAGCCGAGTAGTAGGCCCCGGTTATCTGGTGGGCATACTCGGTCCGCGGCTTGATTTCCTCCCAGTCACCCAGCACCTTTCCGGTCCCCGTCCAGACACTGCCTCTGGTCCATGCCTCCAACATGTGGAAGGCCCAGAGGCCAGGTGTCAGGATGATATGGAACACGTTGTCCAGGTAATTGGCCTCGTAGACTAGCACCTTGTCCAGCGAGGGATGGTCCCTGACCCTGTCCCAGAGCCGTTTACTGAGCATGTCATCGGTGGCAGTGATGCCCCACCTAGTCGGAACCAGCCTCCTGCTGCCCTCTCTACCAAGCAGCCCGGCAGATAGCAATCGGGTGATTTGAGCTTCTCCGATTGACGACTCTGTAAGCTCCCCTATCGCCTCGGCGGCCAACAGGTCGTCCTCGTTGGCCACTGAATCGACCTTCCTTGGGATGCTGGCATGACCCACGACCTCGGCTCGCAACACCTCGCCGGAGGGCCCGAGGGGAGTGCTCATGCTGTCGAAGGTTGGACCCCTCCCGACCATTATCGGTTTGGCAAAGTCAAGCTCCACGTCAACGCTTTTCTCGGCCATGGCTATCTCCTGGGTAGTCTCAAGCATGGTATTGGGAGAGGCAGTACTGTTGACCGGCATCACGCTCCCACCAGTGACCAAATTGGCGTGACGGGCTGCGACCTCCTCCAGCGGCTTGCCGAACAGATCAGCGGGGTCGCCGCTGGTCAGAGGCATCGTCCCCGAGTCTTCTGGAACCCAAGTCGCGCTTGGACCGGCCCTGACATCCGGGTATCCGTACCTGCCTACAAATAGCGACGGCGGGCTAGGGCCGACTAGCTCGCTGAGGCAGCCGGATTGGACCTCAGGGAGCCTGCTTCTGATGTCAGCCAGCAGAGGACAGGGCGAGATACCGCACATCCCCCGAGTCCCTCTGCAATCGATGCACTCCGGGAACATCGGCTAACAATCACAATCGAATGCTCTTAGGCATACTGTTCGGCAAACGCAGGGAGGCGGCATTCAAAGGGCCGACTCCGCTCCGGCGGACGGGGAAGGGAATGGCTAGGATTCCGGCTGTCATTCTGCAGCATTTCATCGGCCTATCTGACTACGAGCGCAAGTTGGCCATAGACAAGGCCTCGAGGGAGCTCGGCATGACTGTCGAGCAGATTGAGGACGAAATAGAGAGCTTCCAGAGCGGCGGCTTCAATCAGGACCAGCCCGCCGCAACTTCCCCATCCGAAACCCCTCGGAGAAAGTCTATTTTCAAGCGACCGAGCAAGCAGAAGGAGGGCGGACCGGAGTTCATCGACGAATCTCACAGGTACCGATTCCGGTACGACCCGAGCGAAGCCGGGAAGGCCCGGCAGGAGAAGGCCACCCAAGCAATCGCCTGCCCGCATTGCAAGGCCGCATTGGGAATTCCAGATAAGCGACCGATCAGAGTCACCTGCCCTGCGTGTATGATGGACTCGACTTTCGAAGACTGATTAGACGCCCCAGAAACGGTTCTCTCCAGTGACTCCCTCGTCCTCACTCACCGATTGCACCGCAGTTTTCAGCAAGTAGTACGCGAGGATTGCGAACACGGGCATACCCCAGGTGTCCGACACGTTCTGGTAGTCGAGGCTGAAGTCCGACCCACCCATCTCAACTAGGATGACTACTAGGGCGGCCTTGGCGAAGAAGTAGACCACTGCGCCGAGGGCCAGCAGCAGCACGCTGCGTCCGGTGAAGCTGCCCTCCTTCCACCTCAGCACCCCCAAGGAGAGAGCGAACGAGAAGGCGGAGACGACAATCCAGGTCAGGGCTTCGTTGATGGCTATGGCCCACACTGCTATGTCTCTGTTCACCGCGTCTACGTTGAAGTCGCTCAGGCTGGCCACGTAGCTGTCAATCTCGGCGGTGGTGGCCGAGAATACCTGATAGGCGGTCAGGACCGACAGCAGCACCGAGACGATTGACAGGCCCCAGAGCAGCGACGACCATATCCCTCCTGTGGCGCTCTCTCGCATGTCTATCATCAGGCGCTCCAGTTGCTGCTCCCAGCCAAGCCCCTTGGCGAGCAGCCATATGCCGACGAACAGCGGCATCGCGCCGATGAGGGCGCCACCACCCGGGATAATGAGTCCGAGTCCGATTATCATCAGGAAGACGGCGACCGGAACCAGAAGCTTGGCACGCCAGCGCGGGTCGTCGACCGCCTTGGCGACGTAGTAGTACGTGCTCTCGATACCCTTGGACTGCCTGACGATTACCTTCTCGACGTGGTCAACACGCACCCTCGAGGTGATTATTGGGAGCGAGGCCTCGTCATCCGCCCCGTCTGTGACTAGGACCGCTGAGTCGGGCTGGAACTCTTGGATGACCTCATCGAGTTGCATCGCGATGGCCCGGTCGCTGCGCGGACCGACCCGAACGTCGCCAGTCAGAAGCGCGATCTCGATCTCGTCGTCGCCCTGCGCGTTCTCGACCAACCTGTCGTGGTGATGTAGGGCCCCTAGGATGGCGTTGGTGTCGGATTCCTCAGGATCGGCTATACCGAGTCGCAGGGCCGCCGTCAGGGTGGGCTTGCGACCGATGACGGGACCTCTGATGCCGGCCTTCACCCCTAGGTCGTTGTCGCGGTCGACAGTCAGTACAAGCGTCCTCACCATGTCTACTCATCCGATATGGGTCGCGATGTAATGCTGGCCCATATCAAGAATTGGCCGACTCGACCTCGTCCCTGACGACTTCGGGCTCTTCGGCGGCCTGCGAGACCTCGCGATAGCGGCTGCGCTGCTTCGCTCTCAGATACTTTAACGGATGAGTCAACCACTCTTGGTCGCACAACCTGTCGTCACCAGGCTGTACCGGACACCTAGCAGAGGTCTTCAGTGCGGCGCAGCCGTGTGGTGTGTAGTCACGCTCGTAAATCTGATTCACCTGATAGGAAGTGGTGTCTGCGCTATAGTCGGGCGCGTTGGCGAAGAATGAACAGGTCTGCTCCTGCGACATCCCCGCCGACTTGGAGAAGGCAGCGAGGAAGACTCTGCCAACGTGGTTCACGTTTACTCCCTGATTCAGTTCGGAGACCGCAGACTCGAAACACGGCGGCCAATCTTCTCGGACAGCTGCAGTCATCGGCATCTCAGCCTCGACACGCTCCGACAGAAGCCCGGTGATTCTCTCCACAGGATCGGCGAAGAGCGCTGCGAACTCTTCACTCATCCTGTCCATGCGCTCTGTACAGGCGGTGTGCAAGCTCTCCCTGATCCTCTCTTTCAGCAGCCTCGCAGTGCGCTGCCTACTGCTCTCTCCGACAGCCGCATCCATCCGAACCCACCCATTGGTGAGCGGGCGATTAGCCAGATGCCAGTAGGTCCCAGAAATTTTCGGACACAACTCGATGAAGTCAACCATGGGGATCCAGTACACTACTTCGTCGGAGCTCGATTCGACTTCGTTCCTGATTCCCGACAGGTAGGAGGACGCCAGCAGTTCAAAGTTCTCCGAGTCCATTCCGAACAGTTGATCGGCCCTAGAGGCCTCGCCCTCTATCCACCGGGCCAGCAACCTGTCGTTGAAGGAGGCACAGACGACCAGCATGGCATGCAGGAACGACAGCACCTCGGTCATCCTACCAACCTCGGTGGAGAGATCGACCGTGGTAGCGATGTCCGCTCCGTCCTTGTGCATCACGCTGTCCAAGAGACGCAGCCTACCCCGACCCCTCACATCTTCCAGCCAAGGGGCTTCAATCAGATCCTCGACGGAGATGCCATTTCTTTCGAGTACGCCGCGCATGTGCTCCCTGCCCTGCGGCAGGAATGGATAGCGAGCCAGCAGGACCTCGTCCTTGACCGGCGGCAGCATGAGAGGCATCGGCATTGGCAGGAAGTGAGCCGCGAGGGTTATTCAACACTCACCGTGTCCTTCTACTGGAGAGAGCACAGATGGGAAGGCCGACTGACCTACTCCCCGTGGACGACGAACTGCTCTCCATCCAGAGCAAGGTACGCGAGCACTTCGGGTGGCGACTTCACAGCGACCAGAGCAGCGCCGCCTCACTGCTTGAGGCAGTGGAGGCGACTGAGATTGACGACTGGAGCCGCCCGCGCAGGGCTGCCACGGTGGCCGGTCTGATTAGGAGAATGGTCCTCAGGCCCACCGAAGTCGCTGTCCTAGGCGCGGCGGTGGAAGTCGATGAGGTAATGCGGGCACTCGAGCGCCCGACCCTGTTAGTGGCAGCCGACGGCTCGGCTGGTGTACTCTCTACCCTGCCGGACTCCACTGCGGAGCGGGCATGGTCGCGCTTGGCGTGCGTGGTCAGCGATGCAGATGGTGGCGAGGGGACCACAGAGGCGGTTAAGCGAGGCATCCCGATTTTCCTGCACGCCCACGGTGACAACGTCGCGGATTGGAACTCGCTTCTGGAACTGGCGGAGGGGATGGCGACGCCGTCACCCCTAGTTCTGACCCACCAAACTCCCGATGTCATCCAAGGCATGCACAATCCCGGGGGTTTCACCGACGGTGACCGGGCTGCATGCGTGGTACGCTCGATGGGCGTGCCGATTGAGTCAATCACGATGCTGGGGTCTAGGACCGACATCGTAGGCAGGTGGTCGGGAGCGACCGATTCCGAGATCAAGATGCAGAAACTCCAGTGGATGGATAGAGTCCTAGGGATTCTTGGGGCCGATTACTAGACGAAGTCGTTCAGCGTCATCACCGTGACGGTGTCGTCGTTGAACAGCGAGTCCACACTTTCGGTCATCCACTCGACTCGCTGCTTGGTGTAGTCGTCGACGCCGTACTTCTCGATGACGTCCCGTGTGATCTCGATGTACTTCCGGACAGCCCCCTCTGAGACGGTCAGAACAACATTACCGCCGCACAGCACACTGTCGCCGTCCCTAGAGCTCGTCAGGCCTCCACCTGTCGAAACGTTCTGGATGCACCTGCCAGCCAAGGGCATTCTGCGGTAGGAAGCCGCGCACTTGACGCAACGGACCTTCTGACGGGTGAATGCCATCAAGTTCCCACGCAGGTCGGGCAGGAAGTGTGATTCGATGACCTGCGAGGCCACGCGCTGAGCGCTGACCGACCTGAGTCTGGTTCCTAGGGCCAGCTGTGCGAGCATCTTGTCCTGCATTGTCTCTAGGGTCTTGTACGACGAGTTCCTAGGCCCCGCGTCGAGTCGACCAGAGTCATGCGTCCAGCCGTAACCCCGAATCTCTCCGGTCGTTCCCAACCTATCTCCAACCAGATCCACGAAGGCCTTCAAATCGTTCGGATGCGACTGAGCCTTGGTCGCCTCGTAGAACGCACGGGAGTACGACCAGGAACAGTCGACGTTGAGTGCCTCCTTGTCGATCTCGCTCGGATTGATGCGCGTGCTGAGGACTAGTGGGGCGTCCATCCTACCACCTCTCCCCATCGGCAGAATTTCTCTCGAGAAGTTCAGGAGCCCGTCTAGCAGCAGCATCAGACTGTCTTCGTCGCCATCGCAGTTACGACGCTTAGCTGCATGGAACAGGGGGTGCGCGTATCCCGCCGAGGCAGTGGTCCATCCGATGATTCTGCACAATACGCCTCCTGAGGTGTGTGGAGCTAGTCCGATTGCCAGATGGCCGACGAGGTCGAACTCGTCCTCGGCCTCGTAGAATGGGTCTATCTGGTAGAATCG
>JASMMD010000044.1 GCA_030748335.1 Candidatus Thalassarchaeum sp.
CCTTCATGCGAACATAACCAGACATGGGAGGTGAGGCTGGGGACGACGCGCCTAGACCGGAGGTGCGAGCAGTGCGGGACCAGAGTCAGGGCAACCCTCGACCGCTCTTCCAGTGGCCAGGGAAGGCGGCGCAACGTGCAGATCTGGGAAAGAGAGGGGCTGCTGGACCTGGAGGATTTGGTGGCAGAAGCGACTCGCAGGAACGATGGGATCGGGAAGGAGATGCTTGAGATTGACCCGAATAGGCCGTCTACTCCCGATGAAGCATCCCAGAGCGACCTGCCGGTGATATGGGGGGCTGGGTGGGAGCCTGCCAGTGCCGTCGAGTTCCCTCGTCCCTTGAGGTCCTCGGAAGTCAGGTCCGAGTTGCTCAGGTTCCTAGCTGAGAGGCATGACGGCCACCTGATAGCCGCCGCCTCCTGCTGGGACAGAATGAGTGTGCCCGGCTCGTTCGACGGGGAGTCATTTCACGAGTTCTCGAGAGAGTACGTGAAGGAACTGGAGGAGGCTCTGCAAGACCGTCTACTCAACCCGAGTTTGAGTTCGGTGCATTCCACCGAGGTGATTCCGAGGAGGACTGCAGAGATCCACCTAGAACGCCGCACTGCTAGGCTGCTGACGGATGTGTCACTCTGCCTAAGGAGAATCGCCCATCACTCCTCCATTACGATTGAGCAGCGTATGGAATGGCAGAGGATGATGACTCGTACCAGAGCCGTCGACGAACACCTCAAGGACCTGTTCACCAAGGGCATCGAGACTCCGGATGGCGGGAGCTTCGGGGGCAAGGGCTTCCGCTCGACATGGCAGGAAGGAATAGTTGCATGCGCCGGCGCCATGCGCAGGGCGGTTGACATCTCGCCCGACGAGCGGCGTCGCGCCGACGTCGTGGCTCCGATGATTCGTGACGTAGGCCTAGCGCTGGCCATGGGACAGACCTCGCTGGAAGTCTTCTCGTCCCAGATGGGTAAGTCCGGATCCTACATGGACGGGGGGCACGAAGGCGCGGGAGGAAGGGACCTCCACATCGGCAACTGGGACAAGGGAGTAATGCCCCCTACCGCTCCGCTGCCAATCGCCAGCGCCACGACGACCGGAGTGGCCCTCGCTGCATCTAGGCTCTCAGTTGACCGTTTTCATCTGGCCCCGGTGGGAGAGGGGTGCAGCAGCAGTGGCGAGTTCTGGGAAGCAATGAACCTCGCCGGAGCGAGAGGATTGCCGATATCTTTCATGATCCAGAACAACCAGATTGCACTCGACACCTTCGTCACCGGCCAGTCGGGGGTCGAGACGTTTGGCGACAAGGGTCATGCCATGGGGATGCCGGCATGGACCATCGACGGCTCCGATCCGGGGGCTTTCTACGCATCGACTGCGGTAGCGAGGGAGTTCGCACTGGACGGATGCGGCTCGACCCTGATTCACGTCGAGACGATGCGTGGATGCGGTCATGCTCACCACCATGACGACTTGTACCTCGGTGCCGACTCGGGCAACCCTCCTGGGTACGTCGATAGAGGTCTGCTGACCTATTGGGCGGAGAAGGATCCGGTCCCTACCCACAGGGAGTTGCTGGTCCAGTTGGGTTACGACGAGAAGGCGCTGGATGAGATGGAGTCCGAGGAGCAGTCCCTAGCGGATGCGGCTCGCGATGAGATGGAGGCGATGCCCTGGCCCGAGGGATACACGGTCACTAAGGGGATTACGAGCTTGCACGACGCTGCGAGCCATACTGAGCAATACGAGAGATTTGAACGCGAGGTCGGGCTGACGGAATGCCCATTGCAACCAGGTGAGTTGTCATTGGAGTTCTCCGAAGCCCCCAACGCACGAACCTACAGCAGAGCCATCCAAGAGGCGATGGTGTCGATAGCCGACAAGCACGGAGAGCGAGTCGTCTTCATGGGCGAGGACATGGAGGTCGCGGGCGCCTTTGGACTCAACCTCCCACTCAAGACGAAGGGGCACTCTGACAAGCTGCTCGACATGCCCCTATCCGAGTCTGTGATAGTCCACTCAGCCACTGGTGCCGCTCTGGGCGGGCTGCGCCCAATGGCCGAGATTCAGTTTGGGGGGTTCGCTGCACTGGCGATGAACGCGTTGGTCAACAATGCGGCCCAGCTGCGTTGGCGATGGGGCGCAGAGGTTCCCATAACGGTGCGCATTCCACTGGGTGCGAAGACGCGCAGTGGGCCGTTCCACGCCAACATGATTGAATCTTGGTTCAGCAACGACCCGGGGCTGGTGATTGTGTTCCCAAGCACCCCTCAGGACGCTTACGACCTGCTGATTGAGTCGCACGAGCTGGACGACCCGGTAATCTTCCTCGAACACATTGGGCTGTACGGCCTCAGGGGGGGTCTGACGGGTTGGGGGGAGTCGATCAGTCAGGTTATCGACAGGGACTCGGTGCACGAGAGACTGGCTGCAGGCGAGATTTCGATTGGCAAAGCCAGCGTCGTGAGAGGGGGTAGAGATCTGACCATAGTAACTTGGGGGGCCATGGTGCATGTGGCAATGGAAGCGGCCTCTGAGGCGTCGAGTCGCGGACTTGAGGCAGAAGTGGTGGACCTGAGGACGATATCTCCCTTCGACGCCCAGACCTGTGTTGAATCGGTGGCGAGGACCGGGAGGCTGCTAGTGCTCCAAGAGGCCCAGTGGACCGGTGGGCTGGGCAACACTGTGAGCAGTCGCATCATGGAGGAGGCGTTCTGGTGTCTGGAGAGTCCTCCCGTGGTAATTGGTGCACTGGACACTCCGGTGCCGTTCTCGCCTCCGCTCGAGGATCACACCGTGCCGACTGCGGATCTCGTTCTCAGACACATGCTCAGGATGTGCTCGTGAGTCCTCCGACTGCCTTACCAAACGGTCATGAGCGAATTAGCGCTCGTGGGGCTGAATGACTACTCTGGCTACTCCCGATAGCGCCCTGATTGTTATGGGTTTCATGTTGCTGATGCTCGGTGGTGAGTTCGTCGTCCAAGGGGCCGTCACGATTGCTGGCAGACTGCGGGTCCCTCCTCTCTTAATCGGCTTCACAATCGTCGCCATCGGAACCTCGCTGCCCGAGCTGGCTGTAGTCCTCGAGGCGGTCAACGAGGGGACTCACGAAATCGCCGTCGGTGGAGTGCTGGGCTCCAACGTGGCCAATGTCATGCTGGTACTGGGGACTGCGTCATTGATGGGAGCCGCGTCGGACCCGGGCCAGGGAATACATCGTGACGCTGTGGCGGTGGCAGGAGCCACGGTAATACTGCTGGGTGCGGTTCTGGTTGGTGGAATTGAATGGCAGTTCGGCGTCCTCATGCTGCTCGGCCTCGCTGCATACTACGCCTACTCATACCGTGCCTCCAAGGCAGAGGGGACCGATGTCGAGGACAGCGACACGTGGTTACCCGACTACATCCTTCTAGCTATTCCAGCAACCGTCGCTGGAGGGTACATGATTTGGACAGGGGCGGAGATGCTGGTCGAGGGGGCCACCGGGCTGGCCAGCAGTTACGGCATCTCCGAGTCGGTGATTGGACTATCTGTCGTAGCCCTAGGAACCTCTCTCCCGGAGCTCGCTGTTACTCTTGTCGCTGGACTCCGCGGTCAGGGAGGAGTCGCTGTGGGTAACGTACTCGGATCCAACGTCATCAACATCATGGGAATACTCGGTGTCGCTACAGTCTACTCTGGCGGCCTAGTCATCGCCCCTGAGTTCGCCGCCCGGGACATCTGGGTCGTCGTTCTGACCTCCGGCTTCATAGTGGCCATGCTGCTCGATGAGCGTCACATAGGAAAGCGCGTCGGAGCCGCGATGGTCGGTGGCTACCTAGCTTACATGGCGATGCTGTACCTGTAGGCCACACTGCGCATTATGGTGCGAACCGCTAAGTCCGGGACCCCGGTCCTAGGGTCATGGTGGACTTCAGCCTGTCAGACGAGCAGACCATGCTCCGGGAGATGGCGCATGAGTTCGCCGCATCAGAGGTGCAGCCGAACGCGGCCAAGTGGGATCGTGACAGCAGCTTCCCGCGCGAGGCGATTCGCAAGGCGCACGAGCTCGGTCTGCTCACCGTCAAGATACCTGAGGAGTACGGCGGCTATGGGATGGGGTCCTTCGAGGAGGTCCTAATCTGCGAGGAGATCGGCTGGGGCGATCCGGGATTCGCCACGGCATCGGGCAGCACAATGCTGGCCTCATACCCTGTGATTACGGGTGGGACCGAGGACCAGAAGCAGCGCTATCTGTCGAAGGTTGCCAACGGGTGCATAGCATCTTACTGCGTCACCGAGCCGGGTGCTGGAAGCGACGTCCAGTCAATCTCGACCCATGCGGTGAGAGACGGTGATGACTACGTCATCAACGGCAGCAAGATGTGGATTACTGGTGCTGGACACGCTGACTGGTTCTTCGTCCTCGCCTACACCGACCCCAACGCGGGCTACAAGGGAATGAGCGGTTTCATCATCGACGCCGACAGCCCCGGGATTTCCCTCGGCAAGAAGGAGGACAACATGGGACAGCGCTGCTCGGACACGAGGTCGGTAGACTTCAACGACGTCAGGGTGCCTGCAGACAACCTCATCGGAGGCGAGGAGAACAACGGATGGATGAACGCCATGAAGGCATTCGACCTGTCTAGGCCCACTATCTCAGCTCACGCCGTCGGAAACGCTAGGGGGGCGATGGAGGAGTCCCTCCAGTACGCCAACGAGCGCAGCACCTTCGGCAAGCCAATCTACCGGCATCAGGCCGTATCGTTCATGATCGCAGACATGGCGACCAAGGTTGAGGCTGCTAGACTGCTGACCTGGCAGGCGGCGAAGAAGGCGGACTCTGGCGAGCGCAATACTCTCGAGGCCGCTCACGCCAAGCGCTTCGCGGCTGACATGGCGATGGAGGTCACCACTGACGCCGTGCAGGTCTTCGGAGGCTATGGCTACTCGGAGGAGTACCCGGTCGCTCGTCGGATGCGGGGCGCCAAGGTTGTCCAGATTTTCGAAGGATCGAGTCAGATTCAGCGTCTCATCATCGGCCGAGAGATGCTGGGTGACTCCTGAGGGTTGGCATGGCCGGTGACATCGGCTGCGTGGTCCTCGCAGCCGGATTGAGCAAGCGCCTCGGTCAGCCGAAGGCTCTGGTAAGAGTCGGGCAGGGGAATCTGGTCGGATGGCTTGTGAGCAGGATACAAAATCATGGGATTGAGCCGCTAGTGGTAACAAACAAGGACATTATCGATGAGGTCGCGGCATCGGTAGACTGTAGGGTAATCGCCAACCCAAATCCGGAAGCGGGCAGAACGGGTTCCCTGCAGGTCGGAATTGGCCAATTGGAAGGAGGTGGGCAGAGGGTACTGGTAGTGCCAGTGGATCGTCCGGGATTTTCCGACTCGACCCTAGAATCGCTGATTTCCTCTGTGGTCACGAGTTGTCCCGTTGAGGGGGGTAGGGGGGGGCATCCCATACTGCTCTCAGTTGAAGATGCTGTCAGAATCACCGAATCTCCGCCGTCAACTCCACTAAGAGATCTGATAGTCCCCAATCGCATTGAGGTTACTGATTCACACCTGCACCTGAACGTAGATCGGCCAGAGAATCTGGGTGCTCTCGCAGATGCTTTCGCAGACCTGTGA
>JASMMD010000045.1:0-4936 GCA_030748335.1 Candidatus Thalassarchaeum sp.
GAGCATCCGCTTGAACTCCATGGGAGAGATGTAGGGTCCAGTGAACTCAGCCGGCCTGATGTCATCCATTCCCAGAGAGATAATCTCCCTTTTGCGCTTCACCAGCATCCTTCGGAACGGTTGGTAGTCAGTGTGGCTGAACTTGACGGGGATGCCAGCCAAGCGCTGGTCGGACTCTAAGTGCGAGAGGTACGAGTTCGTCGCTTCCTCGGTGCCCGCGAGGAAGAAGTTGATTCCGTTTGGGCTCAGCAGAACCGTGCCCTTGAGCCCCGCTTCCAAACAGACATCGAGCATGGGCTGGCGCAGTTCGTCCCTGTCAGGCAGGTCGACGAAGCGGTATCCCGCGATGTTGACGACCATGCGCACCATCACTCCGGAGGCACGATTCCGAGTTCAGTGCTGCGGTTGGTTATCTCGGCGAAGATATCGGAGACGAACTCTTCCAAGGCCACCCCGTTTCGCTGGCCGCCACTGCGGCCCCGAATCGAGACAGTCCCGTTCTGTGACTCATCGTCTCCGATGATTACCATGTAGGCGGGGCGCAGCTTGCGGTGGAGACGAATCTTCTTGCCGATAGTGCTGTCCGAGTCATCGATCCGTACTCTCACCCCGGCCTCGTGCAGCGCCCCGGCCACCCTAGCAGCGTGCTCTTTGTGCTTCTCTGAGATGGTAATGACTTGGACCTGTACAGGGGAGAGCCAGGTCGGGAAGTTGCCGGCCCAGTGCTCGGTCAGGAAGGCGACGAATCTCTCGTGCGTCGATAGCGGGGCGCGGTGTATCACGAAGACCTCGCCGTTCTCTGCCCCGGTCTCGTCCTTGTAGGTCAGGCCGAAGCGCTCCTTAGCGGCGAAGTCGAGTTGGATTGTGGACATCGACTCCTCGCGGCCGAGCAGGGTGGTGAATTGGATGTCGACCTTGGGTCCGTAGAACGCAGCCTCGTCGACGGCCTCCACGTACGGCACTCCTAGGTTGTCCATGATGTTCCTGAGGTGGTTCTCTGTGGCGGCCCAGTTCTCCGGTTGGTCGATGTACTTCTCAGAATTACTCGGATCCCATAGCGAGAGCCTGAAGTGGTAGTCCACGAAGCCGAAGGCGGCATAGTAGTCCTGCACCATGCGGATGTTGTCAGCGAACTCCTGAGCTACCTGGTCGAGAGTGCAGTAGATGTGCGCGTCGTTCATCGATAGCATCCTGACGCGCAGCAGCCCCGCAAGAGTTCCCGAGAGTTCGTTACGGTAGACCGTGCCGTATTCGGCGATACGCAGGGGGAGGTCACGGTAGGAACGCTTCTTGTTGCGATACACGAGGTGGTGCATCGGGCAGTTCATCGCCTTCAGGTAGTAGGCTCCGTCGTCCATCTCCATCGGAGGGTACATCGAGTCGGCGTAGTGGGGCAGATGCCCGCTGGCTTCGAACAGTTGCTGCTTGCCCAGCACCGGCGTGGTGACTCGTACGTAGCCGTAGGCCTCCTCGGTCTCGATTGCGTAGCGCTCAATCTCCGACTTGAGAACCTCTCCGTTCGGTAGCCAGACTGGTAGCCCCTTGCCAATCAGCTCGTCGATCATGTAGAGCTCCATCTCCTTGCCGATTTTCTTGTGGTCACGCTTGGCGGCCTCCTCGAGTTGACGGACTCTGTTCTGCAGAGCCTCCTTGCTGGGGTAGCACATGCCGTAGATTCTGACCAATGACTCTCGCTTGCTGTCCGCCCTCCAATAGGCCTGGCTGGTGCTGGTCAACCTGAACCAGCGCAGATGGGAGGTGCTGGGGACATGGGGTCCGCGGCACAGGTCGACGAAGTCGCCCTGCCGATATGCTGAGGAACCCACATCGTGGCCGATGTTGTCGTCCATTATCTCCAGTTTGAACGGGTTGGAGGCGAACATCCCTCGTAGAGACTCATTGTCATGCTCCTCGCGAACGAGGGCGTGGTTGGCTCTGACGTGCTCGCTCATCTTCTTCTCAATAGTCCTGAGCTCTTCGTCGCCGATGGGATCCATGTGGAAGTCGTAGTAAAATCCGTTCTCCACCGGCGGGCCGATGGTAGGCTTGGCGTCGGGAAACAGTTCGGTGACGGCCTGTGCAAGTAAGTGGGCGCAGGAGTGACGCAGGATGTACAGCCCTTCATCGGAGTCGTCCATAATGGGTTGTATGGAACAGTTCGAATCGATAACGTGAGAGAAGTCACGCTCGACTTCATCGACAAGCGCTGCCACAGCGCCGGACTTCTTGCCATGTACATTCACCACCACCTCGCCGACAGTGATTCCGGAGGCATACTCATGTTTTTCCGCGGTCCCTACGTCAACCGAAATCATCGCCATGCAAGCCGTCCTCGACGCGTTGGCGAAGCGCATCGGATATGAAGCCAATCGCGAAAAACAGGCCGTAGGCCTGAATCACTCTAGTACGAACTGGGTGCCGGCTGTACCATCCACCATGCCCTGCATGTCGGAGAGTGAGCCGATTACGGCCCTACCGCCAGAACGGCGCACGAAGTCGCAGGCAGCCTCGACCTTTGGCCCCATCGAGCCCTCCTCGAACTCGTGCTGATCCATCTGTTCGGGAGTGGTTCGCTCGATTCTCCTAGCCTGCTCGGTGCCCCAGTTGAGGTAGACTCCGTCGGTGTCGGTGGCGAGGATTAGCAGTCCGGCGTCGAGCTCGAAGGCGAGCAGCGCGCTGGCCCTGTCCTTGTCGATCACCACCTCCACGCCCTCCAGCGTTCCATCCGGCTTGTACGCCGTCGGAATGCCGCCGCCGCCAGCACAAATCACGGTGGCCCCGTTCTCCAGCAGCCAGTGTATCGGCCTCATCTCGAATATCCTCTGGGGCTCCGGCGACGCCACCACCCTCCTCCAGTGCTCACCGTCGGGAGCGATACTCCATCCTCTCTCCTCGGCTAGCCGCTTCGCCTCCTCCTCGCTGTACACGGGACCTATCGGCTTGGTCGGATTGCCGAAGGCCGGGTCATCGGGTGCCACCTCAACCATCGTGAGGATGGCCGCTAGGGGCTCCTCAATCGGGAGCAGGTTGCCGAGCTCCTGCTCGATCATGTAGCCAATCATTCCCTCGGTCTGCGCACCTAAGATGTCGAGTGGGTACTCCTCGACCTCGTCGTAGGCCGCAGACTGCAGCGACAGCAGGCCGACCTGCGGCCCGTTGCCATGCGAGATGACCAGTTGGTAGTCGTGCGCGAGCGGAGCCAGCGCACGGGCTGCGATCGCCACGTTGCGGCGCTGGTTCTCGGCCGTGAGTGGCTCACCACGCTTGAGGAGCGCGTTGCCTCCCAGTGCCACCACGACCCTCATGACTCCGGCACGCAAGCGTGAAGCGATAAGAACACGCGCCCTTTGGGACGTCCATGGTGCGTCTTGGCCTGTTGGTGAATCCCGACGCCGGCCTAGGGGGCAGGCTCGGCTTGAAGGGCTCGGACGGGCAGGCAGAGTTGGCGCGCTCGAAGGGGGCCGCGGACCGCTCAGGACCTCGAATGAGATTGATGCTGGAGTACTTCTCGAAACTCCGGAGGTCCGGTTTCGAAAGCATCGAGTGGCTGTCGAGTGAAGGTCGTATGGGTACCGACTGGTTCCCGGAGGGAGTCACCATAGGCGCCGTGAAGACGGCCCACTCTTCCTCGGGTAACACTTCGGCAGACGATACGTCCTCTGCGGTGGAAGCACTTCTCGAGGAAGACATCGACCTACTGGTTTACGCCGGCGGTGACGGCACCACGCGCGACATTGTCGCCGCTTTGGACTCGGCCGGGCCCCCCAACACTCCAGTAATCGGCGTGCCCACTGGGGTCAAGATGCATTCCGGCTGCTTCGCCGCCTCGCCGAAGGCCGCCGCCGAAGTTCTGTCGGCATGGCTCGACGGCGATCTGCTGCTGGCCAGCACCGAAGTTCTGGATCTCGACGAGGAGCGCTACCGACAGGGAGAGTGGGTGGTGCGGCTGTACGCCGAGGCGATGACCCCCGCGAGCCCTCGTTGGATGCAAGGATCCAAGCAGAGGATAGAGGCAAGTGGTGAGGAGGATACCATCGAGGGACTGGCGGACCACATACGCGAACTCGTCATCAGTGAGGAAGGACTCGTCATTTGGGGGTCAGGGGGGACGCTGCGCGCGATAGCGGAGATGAATGGGTTCCAGCCCACCAACCTCGGTATCGACGCCACGCTGGGCAACGAGCAAGTAGGCACCGACCTCGACGAGGCGGGGCTGCTGGAGATTCTATCCTCGCACACAGGCCCGGTCACTTTGCTGCTCTCCCCGATGGGAGGCCAAGGCTTCCTGATAGGCAGGGGCAACCTGCAGCTCTCCCCAGAGGTGCTGCGTGCCATCGGCATCGACAACATCCTCGGGGTAGTCACCCCTGCCAAGCTCATGACCGTCAGGAGGCTGCGCATCGAGACCGGTGACGCCGAACTCGATGCCGAGTTCGCGGCCAAGCGCTACATGAAGGTCCTACAAGGATACAGGACGACTAGGGTTCTACCAGTTGCTGTTGATTGAATCAATGGGTAGCGAATGAGTCGCCCCTCAGTCAATCGGTATGAATGAGTCATATCCGAGTCATAGGGTTCCTCAGCAGAACCCAATGAAACATTGTCCGTAGCATAGGGTTGCACTCATGCACCCTATGAGT
The DNA here is from genome assembly GCA_030748335.1 of Candidatus Thalassarchaeum sp. Taxonomy (GTDB): domain Archaea; phylum Thermoplasmatota; class Poseidoniia; order Poseidoniales; family Thalassarchaeaceae; genus Thalassarchaeum. Next base: position 4,641 of record JASMMD010000045.1, read on the forward strand.
CATGGGTGAGTCAATGGGGGCCTGTCTATGAATGCACGATTACTGGAATCAACTGAAAAGTAAATAGTAATCTAAGATTGATAGTTTCCCCGGCTTGAAGGAACACCTGATCGCCATTAGCATCAAAGTAATACCAATTTAATGGTAAAAGATACATCTGAAGCACTTGGTCCCCGTGTCCTCCGATGAAGCCGGATTGGCATCCCCACATTACTCCATCCAAATTCATATCCCAAATCTGTTTCACTTGATACCAAGTGATGTTGTTGTAATATGTATTCATTGACGGTGTAACC
>JASMMD010000045.1:4946-5196 GCA_030748335.1 Candidatus Thalassarchaeum sp.
ACTTGTCTGACTCCTTTCTATACAGGCAATCCCAGTTCCATTGGGGATATTTATTTCATAGATTAGCACTGATTGTGGCAGATTGCTACTATCATCGATGGTGAATGAAAACTCATAATCAACGGTATGCATAGTCCCCAAACCTGCAGAAAAATTTCCCGAAGAACCGATTCCTGTTTGCATGTCGCCATAGTAATTATTCGTCACTTCGATGCTAGCGTTGTTAACGAAATCATCGAAGGTAGAATTG
>JASMMD010000046.1 GCA_030748335.1 Candidatus Thalassarchaeum sp.
ATGTAATCCTCGTAGTTGGACCATGAGTCTTCCCAGGATTTCTTGGTCCCATCCGACTCTGTCATATGGAATTCTCGTTGAAGCCCAAAAGGAGGGTCGATGTATATCAGGTCATAGCTTTCTTCGCAGTTGAGGATTAAATCTTCAACGCTAGATAAGCCTAACACAATATGCGCTACTTTATCCACGATGAGTGGCTTAAATACAAGTACATCAACTAATCTAAGAGAGAGAGCGCTGAAGGGTACCCATGCGATTAGCATCTCAACTAGTTGCTTTGCGTTGAAATAGGGGAGGGGGGTCGCCCGGCCCATGAGCAACGCGCAGACCACCTTCATCATGATCAAACCCGACGGGGTTGAGAGAGGCCTAGCGGACGAGATAATCGGACGCTTCGAAGGAATTGGCCTGCGCATGCTGGGCAGGCGCGATCTCACGCCACCTCTCGAGCTCGCAGAGGCGCACTACGCAGTCCACAAGGAGCGCCCATTCTACCCGGATCTCATCGAATTCATCACCTCTGGCCCAGTAGTTGCCATGGCTTGGCAGGGAGAGGATGCGATTGCAGCCTCGCGTAGGCTGATTGGGGCCACAAACTGGGAGGATGCAGAGGCGGGCACGATTCGAGCGGACTTCGCCCGCAGCATCGACAAGAACGTCATCCACGGCTCGGACGGCGAGGAAACAGCGGCTTTCGAATTGGGGCTTTGGTTCCCCGATGGTCTTCAGGACTGAAAAGAGTGAGTAGCATGAGGTGGGTCAGATGTCAGGACGCAGACAACCCATCGTCGCTGTGCTAGGTCACGTCGATCACGGCAAGACCAGCCTGCTGGACCACATCCGCAGCCTAGGCACAGACGCACGTGCCTCAGTGATGGACAGGGAGGCTGGGGGCATCACCCAGCACATCGGTGCCACCGAGGTGCCATCTGATGTCCTCAACACCCTCTGCGCCCCTCTACTGGGCGGCAAGACGTTCGACTCGCCCGGACTCCTGTTCATCGACACGCCCGGGCACCACTCGTTCTCCACCCTGCGCTCGCGCGGGGGTTCACTGGCAGACATCGCCATCCTGATCGTCGACGTGATGGATGGGGCGAAGCCACAGACCATCGAGTCTCTGCGCGTACTCAAGGAGGCCAAGACGCCGTTCGTGATAGCGGCCAACAAGGTCGACCGAATCCACGGCTGGCGCTCCGAGGAAGGACGCTCCATGGCCGAATCCATGGGCGACCAGTCGAAGGAGGCCATAGGGCTGTTCGAGCAGCGCTACTGGGACCTAGTGGGCCAGTTCGCCGAACACGGTTTCAACATAGATCGCTACGACCGCGTCACCGACTTCACACAGGACATCGCAGTCGTACCCGTGTCCGCGCGCGAGGGCGAAGGCATCCAGGACCTGTTGGCAGTAGTCATCGGCCTAGCCGAGCGCTACCTCGACGAGCAGCTAACCGACATCGAGGGCTCGGGCGAGGGTACCGTGCTCGAGATGAAGGAGGAGAGAGGTCTGGGCAAGACGCTCGACGTCATCCTGCACCGTGGCTCGATCAAGAAGGGAGACGAGATTGTCCTCGTTACAAACGACGGTGGGCGCGCAACCCGAGTCAAGGGTCTGTTCAGCCCGCGCGGCATGAGCGAGATGCGGGACGCTGGCAACCGCTGGGACGCCTCCGAAGAGGCGCATGCGGCCAGCGGGCTCAAGATCTCGGCCCCGGACTTGGACGGAGTACTGGCAGGAACCACCCTGCGCGTGGTTCACAGTGACTCTGAGCGCTCCGAGGCCCTTACAGCCGCGCGTGCCGAATCCGAACTGTCAATCGAGCTCGAAGAAGAGGGTGTATGTATCAAGGCGGACACTGTAGGAGGGCTCGAGGCTCTGGCCAAGGAGCTCAAGGCAATCGAGGTCCCAATCAGGATGGCAAGCATCGGCAAGGTCAGCCGCAGGGACATTCGCAACACAGAGGCATCCAGCAACCCACTGCACCGGGTCATCATGGCATTCAGCACCGACATCCTGCCCGATGCCATCACCGAGGTCGAGGCTTCGGAGGCGGGCGCCAAGCACATCGGCTCGGACATCATCTACCGTATCCTCGAAGAGCACGAGGAGTGGGTCGAGCAGCGCACGCGCGAGCTCGAGGAGGAGAGTCGCGAGCAGGTGGTCTACCCTGGTCGCATCCTGCTCCTACCAGACCATACCTTCCGCGTCTCCAAACCCGCCGTGGTCGGCGTCAGGGTGGTCGCCGGACGCATCCACGTAGGCCAGCGCCTGCTCAAGCAGGATAGGCAGATTGGGCGCATCAAGTCGATTCGCTCGGGCGAGAACTCGATGCGGGAAGCAATGCAGGGGGACGAGGTCGCCGTGGCCATCGAGGGAGTCACCGTTGGTCGCCAGATAGATGAGGGTGACAGCCTGCTCGTGGACGTCCCGGAATCGCACGCGAGGAAGCTCAGGAAGATGGAGCTGACTGCAGCGGAGCAGGACGTTTTCGACGAACTGCTAGCCATCCACCGGAAGGACAACCACTTCTGGGGCCTATGAGCGATTTGATGCGCTCGGCGTTCATCTATACCGAACGCTCAAGTAGTGAATGACTGGGCCTTCGATGCGTTGTAGGACAGGATTTGGCATGGCGAAGACGGCAGACCCCAAGGCCCAAGAATTGATTCAGACGGTGTCGCAGATTTCGAACGGCCTGATGAACGAGGTCGCTAAGGTCATCATCGGCAAGCAGGAGAACCTGCGCAGAATCACAATCGGCATCCTGTCGAACGGGAACACCCTCATCGAGGACTTTCCCGGACTGGCCAAGACGCTAATGGCGAACACCTTCGCCACTGCCCTCGGATGCAAGTTCAAGCGCGTCCAGTTCACCCCGGACCTGCTTCCCGCCGACATCATGGGGACCTACATGTACGACCAGCAGGCTGGTGAGTTCAAGCTCAGGCCAGGACCTTTGTTCACCAACGTCCTGCTCGCTGACGAGATCAACCGAGCTCCACCCAAGACTCAGGCAGCCCTGCTTGAGGCGATGGAGGAGAAGCAGGTAACCATCGAGGGTATCACCCACAAGCTCCCAGCGCCCTTCATCACCATGGCAACCCAGAACCCTATCGAGCAGGAGGGTACCTACCCACTGCCCGAGGCGCAGATGGACCGCTTCCTGATGAAGATGTCAATGGGGTACCCCGACCGCCAGGAAGAGAAAGCCATCCTGCAGCGCAGGAAGCTACGTGGCAAGGACGAGTACGACATCGAGCAGATTACCAGCCCGAAGAAGGTCGTCGCCATGCAGAAGGCCCTCGAGACCGTCCACGTCGACCCGGCGATCATGTCCTACGTGGTCGAGTTGGTCCAGCGCACCCGTGAGGACCACCGCGTCATCACCGGAGCCTCCCCACGAGCCAGCCAGTCTCTGTTCAAGACTGCACGCGCCTCAGCCGCAATAGACGGTCGAGACTACGTCATCCCTGATGACATCAAGAATGTCGCACTCGAGGTCGTCAGCCACAGAATAGTGCTCAAGCCCGAGTCGAAGATCCGCGGCGTCACCGGTAGGCACATCACGCGCAAGATTCTGAGCGAAGTGCCCGTCCCGGTCATCCAGTGATTAGCAAGATTCACGGTAGTCCCGTGACTTTCCCCCACTGAGCGAGATGTCCGGACCCGTAGTCATCGCAGTCGTGAACCACAAAGGTGGGTGCGCCAAGACCACAACTGCGGTCAACATCGCCGCCGCACTGGCCGTGGGCAACGAAGAGATGGGAATCGTTGCTCGCAAGGTGCTTCTGGTCGACCTCGACCCGAAGGGCAACGTCGCGACCACGTTCGGAATCGACAAGAAGTCGCTGGGTCCGACCATGAACGAGCTGTTCAAGGGGGGCGTGGACGGATCTCCGGTCACCCTCAACGAGTGCCTGCTCGGCCCTGAGGTGTTGACCGAGGCGATGCGCGAGTCATGGAAGCTGCACAACCCCGAACGCAAGCGCGGCCCTCCTAAGGGAATCTCAATCGACAACCTCTGGCTGCTCCCAGCCGACCTAGATCTCTCGGGAGTGGAGATCGACCTAGCGACCCGTATCGGTCGCGAGAATCGTCTCAAGCTGGCGCTGCAGGAATCAGTGGGGCACTTCGACGTGGTCATCGTCGACACCCCGGCCTCGCTCGGCCTGCTCACCATCAACGCGCTGGCTGCCGCTAACTGGGTCCTGATACCGATC
>JASMMD010000047.1 GCA_030748335.1 Candidatus Thalassarchaeum sp.
ATGCCGGGGACGTAAGAGGAGGTGACCTCCACGTTGAAAAACAAGTAGAGCGGGACTGCGAGGACATATATCAGGCCGTAATTCAGAGCCGCCTTGTCAGCCATCACGTGGTCTCGCACGAGGATGAAGTACATCGGCGAGAACCAGATTATGAACAGGTAAACGAACAGGTAGTGGAAGGACAGGACGTCAGTGAGGAGGTCGTTGCGGAATGCCTCCTGTGCCCACAGAGTGAACTCGCCCTCAAGCTCGTGTACCCAGTGCGTGTACCCCCCTACCCTAGGCTTCATCGGCTCGTTGTGCTGGTCAATCAGGAACTTGTACACGTACATCACCACGTATAGGGAGATGTGCCAGTGGTACCCCTTGGCCCTGATCTCGGCTGGCAGCTCGGATAGCCTCAGGCGCTTTTCCGGCTCGTCTCGGGTCAGCAGGTCCCTCAGGGGGATGGTGCTGAGGAGGATGACCAGCATCATCGTGCCGTACGGCCCGATTGGCCACCACATGAGCCAGCGCGCGATGTGCGGTCCTGATGAACGTTGCACAGGAGCCCGTGGGGAATCACTCCTCGGATTCGTCTGAAGACAGCAGCGAGACCTCGCGGATACCGGTCTCTAGAACGCCAATGAGACCCAGCACCATTGCCCACTCGAAGAGCGCGGCCATCGACATGCTGGAGATGTGCAGGTCGGTGCAGACCTCGACCGTATCGACGTAGGCCTCGAAGTCCTCCAAATTGAGTGCAGCGGCATCGCTGAACCCGGTGAATCGCAACACGCTCAGACCCATCAGGACGCAGCTCAGTACCGTGAGGACTGTCCTGTCACGACGGGCCCTCAGAACCCCCTGAAATCGGCCGTCCAGCGAAGCCATCTCGCTGGCCAGCATCGTAGATAGGACTGCCCAGAGGATTGAGCCTCCGAAGATTACTCTAGCCTGCAGGAGATGGAGCGCGAGGTCCTCGTCCCATGGCGTGTAGGCGATCCACACGATGAACAGACCAGCCATTGCCCCGAAAATCGCCGACCAGGTGTTCAGGATTCTCGCCCTCGACCCAATCGGCTTGGATTCGATCCACTCCGACCTGAGGCGGAACATCTGCCATGCCAGCGTGGTAAGCAGTAGGCCAGACAGGGTGAAGCCTATGGTGAAGGGGACTCCCGAGGAGGGATGGGTGTCGGTATCCGAGATGAACGGCATGAAGTGGTCGCAGCCCTCCCACACCCATACAGCATAGCAGACCAGCAGAGTGGCGACCTGCGCCAGAACGGCGGCACGGATGCTCTTGTTGACCGTATCCGGTCTGAGCAGCCAATCCATGCCGATGCGACGAGGTCGCCCGCTTCAATGGACTCCCTAACGATGAAGTCGGGTGGCCCTCATGACGAGTCATGGACGGACACGAGACATGGCTCTCCGAGTGCACCAAGATGGGTTACGAGCCAGCGGCTCGGCTCTATGCAGAGGGGACTCGGACCTCTCAAGACGCAGCCGACCAACTAGGCTGCGACGTGGCACACATCGCCAAGTCGATCGTCTTCGCCGGGCAGGAAGGAGCGGTTGTGGTAATCACCTCGGGTGCCAACCGCGTCGAGCGCAAGCGCAAGCTGAAGCGGCTACTCGGATACAAACCCAGCATGACCGATGCCGATTACATCATCGAGAATACCGGGTACGCCCCCGGGGGCGTTCCACCCTTCGGCCATCTCAGGCCGTGCACCGTGCTGATGGACGAGGATCTCATGCAGTACGACTTGGTTTGGGGGGCGGGTGGGACAGCCCAGACCGTGTTCCCAATCACCCCCCAAGATTTACTCTCCCTCTCAGGCGCCACAGTAGCAAATGTGAAGCAGTGATAAGATGGTCGTGGAGCAGCTAATCCGTGCTGCTGCGAGCCTGCGTGACGATGTTGGGCCGATTGGCAGCAGGCTCGTCTCCGAGGGCAGCGTCGATGTCTGCTACAACCCGCTGGAATACGCCTGGGATGTGCACGAGACCTATCTCGCGCGGATGGGAGGAGAAGGTGCGCGCACAGTCGTCCTCGGGATGAACCCCGGCCCGCACGGAATGGGTCAGATGGGGATTCCGTTCGCTGCGACCTCGGTCGTGAGGGACCTGCTGGGCATCACCGGCATCCCGGTGAGTGAGCCCGAGGCCGCCGACTCGAGACGTCCAGTAATCGGCCTCGACTACCCTCGTGAGGAGGTGTCGGGCACCCGCCTGTGGGGACTGTTGGCGGAGCACTACGGCGATGCCGCCGCCATCGCCAGCAGCGTGTTCCTGGTCAATCACTGCCCGCTCATGCTGTTCTCGGGCCCTAGGGCTACCAACATCACCCCCGACAAGGTTGGTGGATCTACTGTGCAAGCTCTGTTGGAGCGCTGCGACCAGCACCTGCACGAGGTCGTGTCTGTTCTCGATGCCGAGCGGGTGATTGGTGTAGGCAAGTTCGCCGAGTCACGCGCCAGAGCTGCCCTCTTAGGAGACTCAGTCGAGGTCTTGGGCTGCTGGCACCCATCACCAGCCTCGCCTCTGGCCAACCGCAACGGCGGCGCTGACTGGCGGGCCAATGTTCGAGCAGTGCTACCCTGAGAGTCCGAAAAATAGCCCCTCTGGGGCTAGTAAAAAGTTAAGCCGGCAGACGTTCTGTGATTAGCCATGTCAGCGATGACCACGCCCGAGTACCTGATTTCAAACGCCGAGAAATACGCCAACGAGAACGCGATATCCTGGAAGGACGCGAATGGAAACTGGGTCAACATGACCTGGGCCGAGTTCTGTGATACTACGATGGGGGTTGCCAAGTCCCTGATGGCCATGGGATTCGGAGCCGGGGACAACCTGAGCATCTACTCGTACAACCGCATGGAGTGGTACGCTGCGTACGCGGCTGCCAACATGTGCAACGGGGCCGCCGTAGGAGTCTACCACACGTGCTCTCCCGAAGAAGTGGAGTGGGTTGTTGGAAACTCGGACTCCAAGGTGGTCTTCGTCGGGACCAACCCGATGGATGGAGGGGACCCTAACAAGATGTGCACTCACAGGCTAGAAGCCACGATGGGGTCGCTAGACAAGGTCGAGGCGGTGGTATCCATGGTCGGCATGGATGCGATCGACCATCCCAATGCCATGAGTTGGACCGATTTCATGTCCAGAGGCGCGGTAACTCCCGATTCAGCTGTCATGGACAGTATCGCGAGTATCAAGCCGTCCGATACTGCCGCACTAATCTACACGTCGGGAACGACTGGTAACCCGAAGGGTGTCGTCCTGACTCACGACAACTTCGACTACGAGTTGGAGTGTGTACACAGAATCACATCTTACGACCAAGGCGACGGGTACGTCTCATGGCTTCCTTGCGCCCACGTATTTGGCCAAGTCGCAGACAACCACCTGTGGATCAGAGATGCCATCCACATGCGAGTTGTGGACAACCCTCTACACTCGATTGATTACTGCAAGGAGGTTCAGCCTCACCTGTTCATCGGAGTTCCTAGAATCTACGAGAAGGTGTACAGCAACCTTGTAGCCGGCCTCCCTCCCGCATTTTTGCTAAGTCTCCCAGGCATTGGCGGTATCATCAAGAATAAGGCGAAGGCGAAGATTGGGATGTCCAATGTCAAGTACGCCATCACAGGTGCCGCTCCCATAAACCAAGATATCCTGCACCTTTTCCACAAGCTCGGTGTGCCCCTCTACGAGGGCTACGGTATGACTGAGACCACTGCTGGTGCGACTCTAAACTATGACAACAACAACAGGATTGGTAGTGTAGGCAAGCCCTTCGAGGGAAGCGGACTCAGAATCGACAAGCCCAACGAGAACGGGGATGGCGAGATCCAGTTCAACGGACGCCACATCATGACTGGTTACTATCGCGACCCGGAGGCCACCGCCGAGACGATGACCGAGGACGGCTGGCTCAAGTCCGGCGACCTCGGTAGGATTGATTCGGACGGCTACGTCTACGTTACCGGGCGCCTCAAGGAGATCTACGTCTCCTCGGCTGGCAAGAACATCGCACCCCTAGTGATAGAGGAGACGATGAAGAGCATTCCGATGGT
>JASMMD010000048.1 GCA_030748335.1 Candidatus Thalassarchaeum sp.
AGCACCGCGCAAGCGCCCGCGAGCGAGACGATGTCGTCGTCCGTGTAAACTGGGCTACTGCCTCCAACGGACAGGTTTCCCGAGCCGAAGGTCACTCTGGTCCCATTATTCAGGACGATGGCGGGGGAGCCCGAGTTCATCTCGAGGACCGAATGCGTGAACACCGATCCCCTCTGCGAGCCGGGCTGGTTGAACGGCAGGGAGGGAGTTGAGGAAGTGGCCTCAGAGATGGTCCATGAGTCAGTGCCCCACGAGTCACCCGAGGACCCTCCGTTCCCGTTGACGAAATTGACGGCCAGCAGGAAGGTGATATCTCCCGAACCGCTGGCCGGTGCGGTCCAGTCTACCGTCCAGGAACGTGAGTTGGAGTTTGAGTGAGTGACCTCGTCGCTCACTATCTGGGCATTCGTCCCGGCATTGGAGAAGGTGCCCGAGTTAGCGTCGAGGTTGAAGCCGCCATTGCTCCCGGAGACCCCACCGGTGCCTCCTATGGTAAGAGAGTAGACGGTCCCGGGTGTGTATCCCGAGCTGGGGATTCCGGTGCTCAGAGTCGGTGTAACGGTGTTGGTGCTGCCATGGCAAGAGCCGCCACCGCAGCCGGTGCTGGAAGAGCCAGTCTTTCCCGAGCTGTAGGCGAACGCCTCCTGAGGGACTGCGAGCACGAGCAGTAGCAGTATCAGCAGCGCCAATTTCCTCGGGTTACCATTGTCCACGTACATTCCCGCCTTGCTTCCCAATCTCTGTCCCAGTCAAAGAGGTTCGTCGGACTAGTCCGACTGATGCTCATTACAACCGAAACCGATGCAGTTCGCAATATGACTATTGCTGCGCCGCGACCGAGGCTGCATCGGCTACTAAAATCATCTTGGCAGCATCTGGTAGACCCAGTCCTGCGGCCTCGAATGCCTTCTCTACCGAATCGAATCCTCTCTTGGTCGAGGCTCTCGCGCGAGCGCTGACTAGCCTCCAAGCGCCCTTCGACCCGATGCCGGGAATCGCCTCCAATTGGTGTTGTGTCGCCGTGTTCACGTCCATACCCGTCTCGACGCCGGTTATGCTCCGCATCCCGTGGCCTGTGACTATTACATCGGTCGAAGACTCCAGAGGCACCTTGTAGGGCAACCCGACGAGAATCGGGTAGGCGCCAATCTGCCGTCCGAAGGTTATGCCAGCGGCGCCTCGTACCGACTCGTCGCGGTGCATGGGGTCGAGCACCTGCTCGGGCCTTCTGATACGGTCGTCATGCGACTCCCACCATATTCTCTTGAGAACGGTCCCGAGCGGTAGCATCTCCTCCAGCAGGGGTCGGTCGATGCCCTCGCGGACCTCGCGTTTGAATTGCCTGAATATCTCCGCGGGAATCTCTTGGAAGCCCTGCCCCTCGACCTGTCGGATGTTAATCCTCCTGAGCCATAGGCCTTCGTCCCGCAGGCTCCTGAGTAACTCGAGGTTCATCCGGTAGCTCTCCTCGGTCTCGCCGTTCAGGCCGGCGATGAAGTTGAGCCCGGGCAGCAGCTTGGGAAGTCCTCTCTCACCACGCTGTCTACCATACTCGTTGACCAGCCTGACTGCGGTCCGGAGTTGTTCGGGGTCGCAGTTCAGCCAGTTCTGCTCGTGCACTGTGGGATCGGCCGACTCCAGGCCGAACGAGAGCACGGCGCCGTCGGACAGAGTTTCGATCATCGTCTTGGTGATTTCCGTGGCAGGCTCGATACTCTCGGCGACAATTGAGGGATTGGCGTTGTCGACGTGAAGTATCTCCAGCCTCTCGTCCTCGCGCGCGCCGTGTAGCACCCTCGCTATCGGCTCGGGGTCGGGGATTGGGTACTCGAGGTCCTCGGCTCCTTGCGCGCGGTAGGTGTAGATGTCCGTGGCCCCACCCACGCGTACGTTCCTTACTCCCGAGTCGAGCGCCGTGGTGATTTCGGCCAGCACGTTGTCCTCGGCCCGCCACAACGGTAGACCCTTCTTCGGCTCGATGCAGAACCTGCAGCCGCGCTTGAAACGAACGCAGCCTTGGTATAGCTCGATCTCGTAGGTCAACGGCCCGGGTGAGCCGTCCGGGGAAGCGCGGTCGGGATGCTCGGTGACTGCTTTTGAGGAGGCTCCCGCCAGCGCCCACTCGGACCATTGCTCAGGTGTCCTCCTACTATGCCTCCAGTGTCCCGTCGACAGGTAGTGGTGCAGCGAGGCGTCAGTGTCCTGGACCGCGCAGAACAGGCTCGAGCGCAGCGGGGTCCAACCGTCATAGCGCCAGTGGCGAATCGCCCAGCCGCCGCACAGCACCGGCTGCTCGCTGGGCAGGATAGAGAGCAACTCGTCCATCTCACGGCGGCTGATTGGCGTGCCCCTGACATACTTGCCTGGAACCACCGCCCCGGCTAGGATGACGGTGCCGTCCAATTCGGACAGTTCGCGGCGCAATGCTGCCCTCTGGCTTGGGTCATCGAGCTTCGCCTTGTGGTGCATCCTCCACTGATCGATGGTCATGTATGTGTACGGCAGGCCCCGGGACTCGAGCACCCCGCAGATGTAACGGATGTGAAAACCGAGATAGTTGGGTACGCCGAAAGCTGCTGGCTCGTCCTCGTAGCCGTCTAGAACCAACCATCCTTCCATCGCAGACGGTAGGGACGACCGGTTTCCGGGTATTCACGGCTTCGCTAGTTGCGTCGGCGGCCGCGCTTGCGATCGCGGCCTCCCGGGTTCGACTCCTGGACACTGATCTTGCGGCCGTGGATCTTACTGTCGTGGAGCGCCTTAATCGCTGCGAGACCGTCCTTCTTGGTAGAGAAGGTGACGAAGGCGAAACCTTTCGATCGACCGGTATCCCTGTCTGTGGCGATGTGAACCTCCTTGAGCTCTCCGTGGGCGGAGAAGGTCTCTCTGAGTTCGTCCTCGGTGGCGTCGTAGGAGACTCCTCCAACGAACAACTTGAGCCCCATCGACTCCTCGGCGCCAGCGCGAGCCGAGTTCAGGACCTTGCGCTCCTCAGCGAGCTCGTCCTTCGAAGCCTTGCCTTCCTTGACCTTGTCCATACAGTCCCTGCAGCGAATTGGCTTGCCCGGAGTCGGCTTGAACGGGACCTTCGTTTTGGTGCCACAAAGAGTGCACGTGGTAGGATGCATCTCACGCCTAGGCCCACCACGCCCTCCACCTCGTGACTGGGCGGCCCTCTGCCGACGGACCGAGTCAGGCATCTCGTGAGACATGCCGCGACGGTGATCGGCGAGCGGTGAGAGGTATGGGCGGGCGCCATCATGGCCGAGCATTGACTCGGCCTCGGAGGACCAACGGGCGCCGGGTCGATTCAGTGACTGTTTGTCACTACCGAGCACATGGCCGTGGCCGAAGCCATTGGAAAGTACCCTGTAACCCGTGTAGTCACAACGAGGGCATGCAACGTTGAAATCCGGAGTCTCGCTGCTCGTCTCAAGGTCCTCGCCGCACTGCGGGCACAGAGCATGTAGGACTCCAAGTTCGGGATTGTCTCGAGTTGTGGCCTTGAGCATGGGGTCGAGTTCCACTATGCGCGCGCGGACCACGTCCCTCTTGCGCATCGCGTCCCCGGCGGATGGCAGAAAGCGATCGACGAAGTTGGTGACGAAGATATCTGCGAACAGTTTCCCGGCAGGGACGTCCCTGTGACCGCCGTCCTTTCCCTCGATGTGGAGTACACGAACCTCCGCCGTCTTGGGATTGAGTCGGTTCACCTCGGCTATGATTACATCCCCTATCTGAGGTGAGTTGACCGATGGCCTAGATGCCTCGATCGACATAGTTCCGTCACTCTGGACCAGAGTCCCGGTAACCACTGCGACCGAGCCAGATGAATCGCTGTGGATGCCATCACCGGCTTCGATTCCGTCAGGGATTGTCACCGAGGAACCGGGGGTGACGAAGTCACCTGCTGCAGCGGTCATCGGCCCGCCGACCGGACAACCCCCTATGAACGGTCCGGCCGGATTGAGCCGTAGGCTCAGGGAGGGGTGAGTCGCCAGAAAGCAGCCCTAGTCCTCCCTCTCCGTCGACTGTGGTGCGAGTATGCAGCCGGTAG
>JASMMD010000049.1:0-3634 GCA_030748335.1 Candidatus Thalassarchaeum sp.
ATGAGGCTGCCGCGGGTGTCCTCCCAAACTACGATTACCGTGTTATTTGCACCCATAGAGACTGCCGGATTGCCCTTGAACCCAAGAGCGGGGGTGATGATTGAGTTGTTGATTTGGACGTCGAAGTTGCCCGACGAGTCGTAGGTCAGCATGGTGTAGTAGATGAGAGAGGTGCCGAAGTACAGTCCCTGCGGGTCGTAGGTGTCGACCCAGACCACGTGGGCGCCATCGTAGGAGTCGATAGCGATGTCCGGGTCGTTTCGAACACCGGTGCCGTCTGCGACCGTGTATGACACCAGCGTCATGTTGGTGATGTCCCCGGTGTCTCCGTCGCGGTCGTCCAGCGACGGGTCGAGTAGTACGTAGAGAATCTCGATGTCCGTTATCGCCCAGACGATGTGAGCGCGTCTGTCGGAGTCAATTACGAGGGAGGGGCTAGAGACGGCAGTGGAGTTGTTAGCCCCGACCAGTGTGTTGGAAATCAGAACCGTGTCAACGCCGTTGGTGGCTATGAGAGCGTACTGCAGCATGGGCTGAGAGCCGTTCTCCACCCACACCAAGTGGACCCTGCTGAGATCGTCCATTACACCCGTGATTTCCACGGGGTTAGATGTGTTCAGGTTCGACATGAGGGTCTGGGTAGCGCTGTCGTTGAGCGTGTTGTTCGCGGTCTCATGACGAGTCTCGGATGGTTCGAGGAACGAGACGTCGGTCGACAACGAAGGCGCGAAAAGGGAGGTTACCATGACGAATGCGAGGAACAGCGTGAGTCGTCTCTTGTGTGTGTTCTCTTTTCTAACATGCCGAGTCGGCGGGCTGTATCTATCTTGGGCGGGCTGTCGAACCATAGGCGGTCAGAGGTCGATGCACCCATAGTAGGGTCGCCGGACAGGTCCGAGGAAGCGTCATTTCAACTTGAGAATCAGGACTGCAGGGCCTCAATTCTGTCTTCTTGGATACGCTCCCACGGGAAGTGCCCGTCATCGGTCGGACTGCGACCGAAGTGGCCCCCAGAGGCCGTGGCTAGGTAGATTGGTCGCTTCAGGTCGAGGTTTCTGATCATGGCAGCCGGCCTCCAGTCAAACACCCGCAGAATCCTGTCGGACAACTCAAGGTCCGACATGGACCCCGTTCCGAAGGTGTTGACCAGAAGACCGAGTGGCTGCGCCCTGCCGATGGCGTAGGAGACTTGGATCTCGCATCGATCGGCCAAACCAGCGGCTACAACGTGCTTGGCTGCCCATCTAGCGTTGTACGCGGCCGAGCGGTCCACCTTCGATGGGTCCTTGCCGCTGAATGCTCCTCCACCGTGCTTCCCCCCGCCGTATGTGTCGACGATAATCTTGCGGCCGGTGAGCCCCGCGTCCGAGTAAGGCCCGCCGGGATCGGGGAACGAACCGGTGCCGTTGACGATGAGATTGTTGGTGTCGAAGCCATTCAACCAGCGCGCTGGGATGGCGTGCTTGACCACCTGCTCCCACACCGTGTCACGGATGAATTGCCTCTGGGCCTCCTCGTCGTCGTCCAGACCACCCGCGTCCCTTGCGTGCTGCACAGCAATCACGACATCGCTGACGTGCTGGGGGTAGCGCAGCCCGTCGCCGTGCTCAATCCTGTCGCTATCGAGGCGTACTGAGACCTGGCTCTTGCCATCCGGGCGCATCCAAGGTATCTCGCCCGTGCGCTGGATGATGTCCAGTCGGCGCGTGAGCCTCTGGGATAGGGCGGCGGCGATAGGAAAGTATCGCCCACGCAGCTCGGCGGTGTCCTCGGTCTCGTTGCAGGCGTATCCGAACATAATCCCCTGATCGCCGGCCCCCTGCGAGTCAAGGTCGCCGTCGACGCCCTGGCTGATGTACTGCGACTGGGTGGTGATGTAGGCATGTACTACACAGGTCGAATGCGAGGTAGCGTCCATCCCTATCGAGTGGTCGGTGTACCCTATCGAGGCTGCAGTCTCGCGTGCGATGGCCTCGTAGTCAGGGACTGAGCCGTTCAGGCTGACCTCGCCTGCGAGCACTATCGCAGCATCTCCTCCCATGCCCTTGACCAGTGTCTCGACAGCGACTCTGGCTTCAGGATCAATGGTCAGGCAGGCATCGAGGATGGCGTCCGAGATGGCGTCGCAGAGCTTGTCCGGATGGCCTGCAGCGACCGATTCCGCGGTGGTGATTGGAGCGAGCCGGTCGGACATGAGGAGACGAGAAGGTGTTCCTTCATGAAGGCGGCGACCGCAGCAGCGAAAACCGTCGTGCTGCTCGCAGCGCCATGGGCAGAGCAGAGACCGAGATTGTGTGGAGTGGTTCGCTCGAGAGGGCTAGTGCCCTGCTGGCGGCCGTCTCTCCTGACGACCCAGACTCCTTCGAGGCCGAGATTGTCGAGGTCGGCGGGGGTGCGGAACTGCGCATCAGGGTGGTGGGGGGCCAACTCAAGACGGTGCGGTCAACTGTCGACGACCTACTGGCCTGCCTCGCTGCGGCCGAGTCCAGCCTGGACGTCATCGACTGAGCTTGAGTGCCTTCGCCGCGCTTCTGCCAGTGTCAACGGCAGCATCACTCAGGTGGTGCTCGGAGATTACGTGACAGCCCGCCATCGCGATTCGGTTATCGATGAAGGCCGAGCCATCTACTCTCTCACTGCGAGAGCAGGGGTGGAGCATTACCGAGGTCGTGGAACGACGCACTGCGGCCATGTTCCTCCATCCCGAACAGCGCGAGTCGAGAAATTCCTTGATGTTCTGCAGGGCGTCAGGTCCGTCACCGGCCAGATTGACTGCGTGCAAGATGGTGCAAGCGCTCGCATCGGCCCCATCCGGCACCCTTTCCTCGGTGGTGGCGTCTACCGCGATGATGCCCCTGCTCGCATCGAACAGCCCTGAGTACGGCCTCATTGGTCTGCCTTCCAACGCTACGTCCAGTGCCGCAGCCCTATGTTCGGTACACCTCCTAAGACCTGACGCGTCGAGGTTCGTGCTCTCCAGAAGTCGTGCGCTCTCGGCGGGTGGGACCGCTAGGACCGCCTCGTCGCACTCGATGTCCTTGCCCGAGACTCTGACCGAGGACAGTCTGCCGTCGGCACCGAGGTTGATTGCCTCGGCGGTGCTGCCGGCATCGAGCACCACGTCCATCTGGTTGGATGCCACAATCAGACGCCCCACGAGGCTCGACCAGCCGCCCCTGGGTAGAACGAACTCGGGGGCCATCGGCCCTTCAGAGCCAACTGACATCGTCGTTAGGGCGGTCAGTGCCTCGTTGTGATCAGCATCTATGGCCAGCATCTCCCTATGGTTCCACCTAGGGCCCAGAACCCTCGGGGCTCTCAGTTTCCTCAGAAGCTGATTCAACGGGCCCTTACGTCGCAGTAGGTGCAACCCAGGGTCTAGCATCCAACTGCTTGAGTCGCGCATCCTAACGCGGCCGCCGAGGGTGTCCTTGGGCTCGACCAGTAGGACGGTGGAGCCGTCCGATGCGAGTTGGACGGCGGCCGCGAGGCCCGCTACCCCTCCGCCGACCACGATGCCTCGCATCTGTGAATCGCAGCGAGGGTGGTCAAATGTCGTTTCGGACCATTCAAGGCGGGGCGGCGCCACGTAGTGGCGTGACCAAGCTGCCTCACGACCGCTCCGACCTGCTGT
>JASMMD010000049.1:3644-3962 GCA_030748335.1 Candidatus Thalassarchaeum sp.
TGGTGGCTGACGAGCACGGCGGTGGAGCCGGGGCCGATGGGTTGGTCGAAGCGAGCATCACCGCCAAGTCCCCGGGACTGTTGTGCGGCGGGCCGGTGGTTGAGAGGCTGCTAGAAAAGCACTTCTCCGAGTGTTCAATACAATGGGGGGGCGTAGAGGGCGATCCTGTTGCAAGAGGTGACGTGGTGGCAACACTGCGAGGGCCGGCGGGTGATGTGCTGAGGGTCGAGAGGATTCTGCTGAATCTGCTCGGTAGGCTCTCAGGAATAGCCACCAACAGTGCCAGATGGGCTGAGGCCGGGCGTGCCATCCGGGTCG